>NZ_JBEXNO010000006.1:0-195839 GCF_040611175.1 Streptomyces sp. NPDC003036
CGGACGGGCCGGACCTACGGGTCCGGCCCTTCCGTCGTCGTGTGGCGGCGACCCCCAGCCCGGCGTAGCGTCGGGGACGAGAGCCGGACCGCAAGGGAGGCCGACGATGATGCGTAACGTCATCGGCAGTGCGCTCGCTCTCGTCGGAGCGGCGGCCGCCGTCTGGAGCCCCTTCCGTGCCTGGTACGACGGCCGTCTCGGACGCGACTACCGCGTCGCCGACCTCTTCACCGGCATCACCGGCACCCGGTCGGACCTGTGGATGTCGATCCTGCTGCCGCTCGCCGTCGGCGCGCTGGTCGCGCTCGTCGGAATCGTGACGCGCTCGCGGGCGCTGGTCGGGCTGGCCGGGTTGGTCGTGCTGGGCTTCACCGTGCTGTGGATGGTGCGGCAGGCGCAGGTCGCGGACGGGCTGGCCTTCGACGACCCGGGCAGCGCGGGAGTGGGCTGGGGCGTGGTCATCGCCCTGGTCGGCGGGGCGCTGCTGCTGCTCGGCGCCGCGGTGATGCGCGGCCGCCCGCGCCGCCGCAAGCACCGTGAGCCGTACGTCGAGGGCCCGCCCCGGGACGACGGGTACGTCGAGCCCGGCCCCGAGCGGCCGGGGCCTCCGTACCGGGGCTAGAAAGTGTCGTCAAAGTAGCGTCCGCCGGCCGGACGGGACTCCGACGACACGATCTAAGGAGCGCTCCGTCCCGTCGCCGTGCCCTTCACCGCGTCCAGCGCGTACACGCAGCGGTCCTTGCTGCACGCGTAGACGACGCCGCCGCGCGCCACCAGCGAGCCGGTGATCTCGCCGCCCGTCGTGAGCTTCCAGCGCAGCTGGCCGCCGCTCGCGTCCAGGGTGTACAGGACGTGGTCCGCCGAGCCGAAGTGGAGGCGGCCGTCGGCGACGACCGGGCTGCCGATGACGCTGCCGCCCGCCGCGAAGCGCCACTTCGGGGTGCCGGTGACCGCGTCGAGCGTGTACACGGCGCTCCCGCTGCCGACGTGGATGTTGCCGTCCGCGACGAGGACGGGCTCGGTCGACGGGCGGGACTCGGTGGCGATGCGCCAGCGGTCCTTGCCGGTCGTGGCGTCGAGGGCGTACACCGTGCCGAGGTAGTCGGCGAGGTACACGCCGCCGCCCGTGACCGCCGGGCCGGGGGCGAAGGCGGGCGGCGAGAGGAAGACCGCCGGGGCCTCGAAGTGCCAGCGCACGTGGCCGGACATGATGTCGACGCTGAGCACCCGCGTGCCGGCGGCGACGTAGACGTACCCGTCCTCCGCCGGGGTGACGCGCACCGGCACGCCGCCGCAGGAGGCGGCGTCGCCGATGGGGTACGACCAGCGCTCGGTGCCCGTGCGGGCGTCGAGCGCGCGCAGGCGGGCGTCCTGCCAGACGTAGACGGTGTCGCCGTGGAGGACCGGGCCGCCCTCGGGCGTCTCGAAGTCGGTCTGCGCGCCGGTGATCTCCCACAGCTTGGTGCCGTTGGAGGCCTCCCAGCCCTGGACGCCGCCGCCGCGCGTGGCGGTGACGACCGTGCCGCGGTCGACCTTGAGGGCGTACACCCAGGCGTCGGTCATCAGGCGCCACCGCTCGCTGCCGTCGAGGGCGTCGAGCGCGTACAGGGACGGCCCGTCGGAGGCGTGGATACGGCCCGAGGCCACGGCCATGGACCAGGCCACGTCCCGCGTCTTGAACTGGCGGCGGCCGCTGGCCACGTCCAGGGCGTGCACCTCGAAGGAGGTGACGTAGAGCAGGTCGCCGTCGACGACGGGCGTGCCCCACACATCGTTCGACATGCGGAAACGCCAGGGGCGCCAGTGGCCGGGCCCGGCGTTCTCGGGCGCGGGCGGCGCGGCCTGCGGGGGTGGGGCCGACGGGAGCGGCGGGCCGCTGGGCGGGGCGGGCTCGGCGCCGTTCGACAGGCCGCCGGGCGGGCGGACCCAGCCGGTGGTCGCGGGTCCGGCGGTCCCCGCCGCGGCGAGCGCGGTACGCGTGTCGGAGACCCGCGGGCCGGGGCCGATGGGGACCCGGGCGCCCGGGAGCCGCACGCCCGCCCGGTCCGGCACGGGCGCGGGTGCCGGCGGTGCCATCTGGCCCGTACGGGGATCGACGGCGCCGCCGCTGCGGCCGTCGGCGCCGTCGGCGCGCCAGGCCGCGTCCCAGTCCCGGCCGGGCGCGGGGGCCTGCGCGGGCGGCGCCGACGGGGCCGGGGGCGCGGGAGCCGGAGCCGGAGCCGGAGGCGGCGGGGTGCTCGGGCGGCCGCCCCGGCGGGCCTCGATCATCGCGGTCGCCCGGGCCGGCAGCCACGCCGACGCCGTACCGCTGTCGTCGCTGCCGGAGCCGAAGAGGTGCGGCGCCAGCTGGGCCTGGAGGTCCGCGGGCGTGGGCCGCAGCGCGGCCTCCGTCTGCATGCAGGACTCGATGAGCGGGCGCAGCTCGTCCGGCAGCCCCTCCAGGTCCGGGCCCTCGCGCAGCAGCATGAAGACCGTCTCGACCGGGTTCGCCCCGTGGTACGGCGCGTGCCCGGTCGCCGCGAAGACCAGCGTGGAGCCGAGCGAGAAGACGTCGCTCGCGCCCGTCACACTGCGCGAGTCCTTCGCCTGCTCGGGTGACATGTAGGCGGGCGTGCCCACGGCGACGTTGGTCATCGTCAGCCGGGTGTTGGAGACGCCGGACGCGATGCCGAAGTCGATGACGCGCGGCCCGTCCTCCACGACGAGCACGTTGGACGGCTTGAGGTCGCGGTGGACGAGTCCGGCGCCGTGGATGGACTGGAGGGCCTCGGCGATACCGGCCGCCAGCCAGCGCACGGCCGGGGCGGGCAGGGGGCCGCACTCGTTCACTATCTCTTCGAGGGAGGGAGCGGGGACGTACGCCGTGGCCAGCCACGGCACCGCCGCCCTCGGGTCGGCGTCCACCACGGCCGCCGTGTAGAAGCCGGACACCGCCCGCGCGGCCTCCACCTCCCGCGTGAAGCGGACGCGGAACAGCTGGTCCTCGGCGAGCTCGGTCCGTACGGTCTTGATCGCCACGCGCCGCCCCGACGCCGACCGCGCCAGATAGACCAGGCCCATGCCGCCGGCACCGAGCCGGCCGAGCACCTCGAAGGGACCGATCCGCCTCGGGTCGTGCTGCGTGAGCTGCTCCACTTGCCTGCCACCTCCCCGTAGGGGCCATCAAGGTACGGCCCCGTCGCCCCTGATTCTTCCTGTCCGAGGCGGTGGTTGCGAACCCGGGGGCGGATCGGGGTGTCTCACCTCGATCCGGACACAGCGGTGAGGTCGGTGGGGAGGCCGGCGGGCGGCCGGCGGTTACGCCGCCCTGGGTTCGGCGAGCACGGCGAAGACCGCTCCCTGGTTGTCGGCGAGGACCGCGATCCTGCCGTACGGGGTGTCGAACGGCTGCTCGGTGACGCGGCCCCCGAGCCGCTGCGCGGCCGCGGCCGTGCCGTCGCAGTCCTCGACCGCGAAGTAGACGAGGAAGTGGGCGGGCATCTCGGCCGGGAAGGCGTCGGTGATCACGCTGCGCCCGCCGATGGCGTTCTCGTCGCTCGCCTGCGTACCGGCGGGCGACCAGACGCGGAAGTCGATCGAGGCGTCGTCGAGGTCGCGCACCTGGAAGCCGAAGACGGTCTCGTAGAAGGAGTCGACGGGGTCCTTCTGGCGGGTGTAGACCTCGGTCCAGCAGAAGGAGTTCGGCTCGCCCTGCTTCTCGAAGCCGTTGTGCTCCCCGGCCTCCCACAGGCCGAAGACGGCGCCGCCGGGGTCGACGGCGAGCGCCATGGTCCCGTACGTGCCGACGGGCACGGGGTTCGTCACCATCCGGCCGCCCGCCTCCAGGATGCGGCGGCTGGTGGCCGTGGCGTCGGGGGTGGCGAAGTAGACGCCCCAGACGGTGGGCATCCGGCCGTCCCGCTTGGGCGCGAGGCCCGCGACGCGCTGTCCGTCACTGTAGGCGTTGGTGTAGTCACCGTGAGCCTCGTCGCCGCCGTCGAACGTCCAGCCGAAGAGATCGCCGTAGAAGCGCTTGCCCGCTGCGAGGTCGGGGAGCAGCACGTCCACCCAGCACGGCGTGCCCTCTGTGAATGCGGCCATGGAGCTGATCCCTTTCCTCGTCGGGCCCCAGAGTCAAGTTAACGGCGCGCCGCCGGTACCGCTCGCTTGTCCACGAAAGTTTTCCACAGCCTGTTGATAATCCTACTTGGCTGGAAACTGCCCTTCGGGTGGACCTGGAGGGCCTGAGCGCGCCCCGGGCGCATCCCGAGCCGCCCGCCGCGGAGAATCCCTGTACACAGGCCCATATGGGCCCTCCGTAACCGCCCGTGGGCGCCCGCGGCACATGCGTCACGGGTCCCCGGAGAGGCCCGCACCCCATTTGCAGTCGGCCGAATAGCGCCCTGATCCCCCCTCGGTAAGCTGACGGCATGACAGGACAAGTACGCACCGTCGACGGCCGTGTGGCCGGCCGACGCGGCCAGGCGACGCGGCAGAAGCTGCTCGACTGCCTCAGCGAGATGCTCCGCTCCTCGCCGTACCGGGACGTCAAAGTCATCGACGTGGCCCGGAAGGCGGGCACGTCCCCCGCGACCTTCTATCAGTACTTCCCCGACGTCGAGGGCGCCGTCCTCGAGATCGCGGAGGAGATGACCAAGGAGGGCGGGGCCCTCTCCGACCTCGCCTCCGGCCGCACCTGGGTCGGCAAGGCGGGATGGCAGTCGTCGGAGGAACTGGTCGAGGGGTTCCTCGACTTCTGGCGCAAGAACGACGCGCTGCTGCGGGTGGTGGACCTCGGCGCCGCGGAGGGCGACAAGCGGTTCTACAAGCTCCGCATGAAGATCCTCGGCTCGGTCACCAGCTCCCTCACCGACGCGGTCAAGGAGCTCCAGTCCAAGGGCCGGGTCGACAAGGACGTCAACCCCGCGGCGATCGCCGGAGCCCTGGTCGCCATGCTGGCGGCGGTCGCCTCGCACCAGAAGGCGTTCCAGACCTGGGGCGTCAAGCAGAACGAACTCAAGCCAAACCTGGCGCTGTTGGTGCACCTCGGCGTCACCGGCAAGAAGCCCACCAAGTAACCCGCGCTCTCCCCCACCGGTCCGACGCGCCGCCTGCCGCCGCCTGCCGCCTGTCCTGTCGCGCGCGGCCGCCGATGATGTCCTCATGACGGACTTCCACGAAACCCTCCGCTCCCTGCGCGTATGGGACACGGACCTGCCCGCCTTCGACCCGGACAGCGCGCCCGAGGCGCCGCTGCCGCTGTTCCGCGCGTGGTTCACGGCCGCGGCGGACGCCGGGCAGACCGAGCCGCACACGATGTCGCTGGCCACCGTCGACGCCGACGGGCGCCCCGACGTACGGACGGTGATGCTGCACGACGCGGACGAGCGCGGCTGGCACTTCGCCTCGCACGCCACCAGCGCCAAGGGCCGCCAGCTGGCCGCCGCCCCGCACGCCGCCGTCACCTTCTACTGGCCGGTCCAGGGCCGCCAGGTCCGGGTCCGCGGCCGCGTGACCCCCGCGCCCGCCGAGGAGGCGCACGCCGACCTGCACGCCCGTACGACGGGGGCGTTGGCGGCTGCTTTGGTGGGCCGCCAGAGCGAGGTCCTGGACTCCCTGACCACCCTGACGGAGGCGAGCGAAGCGGCCTGGGCACGGGCGGAGGCGGAGCCGGACGCGGATGTGAAGACCTGGACGCTGTACGTGCTGGCCCCCGATGAGGTCGAGTTCTTCCAGGGCGACGCCCGTCGCCGCCACGTACGGCTCCGCTACCGGCGGCGGACCACGGCGCAAGAGGCGACCGCGTGGGAGCGGGAACTGCTCTGGCCGTAGGTTGCGTCCCGCGCCGCGCAACCCCACGGCACTCCCCGACGTCGACATGTATGACCGCACACGACCAAGGGGGATACGCATGGCCGTCACGCTGGGCGAGGAGATCGCGCTGCTGTCACTGGACGACGAGTCGGGTGCCACGAAGGAACGGTCAACCGCCGCCTGGGCGGTCGCGGGCGGCATCCTGCTGGAGCTGGCCATGGCGGGGCGCGTCACCGTGACCGGCGGGCGACTGGCCGTGGCCGACGCCACGCCGACGGGCGACGCGCTGGTCGACGGGCGCCTGCGGCTGCTCACGGAGTGGACGCGGCACAACCGCGGGCGCAAGGCCACCGACTGGCTGGCCAAGGACCAGTCGAAGGCGACGCAGGCGACGGTGGAGAGCCTGTGCGAGCGCGGCCTCGTGGTCGAGGAGCGGCACCGGGCGTTCGGGCTCTTCCCGGTACGGCGCTACCCGGAGGCCGACGGCTCGGTGGAGCGCGAGCTGCGCGAGCGCCTCGCGTCCGTGGTCCTGGAGGGCGCGCAGCCGGACGACCGCACCAGCGGCCTCGTCGCCCTGCTCCACGCGGCGCGCCTGCACCGCCTGGCCTTCCCCGAGCTGCCGCGCAAGCAGGTCGAGGCCCGCATGGCGGAGATCGCCGAGGGCCAGTGGGCGGGCGACGGCGTCCGCGAGGCCATCCGGAACATGCAGGCGGCGCTGGTGGCCATCACCGTGGTCACCGCCGCCACCGCCGCACTCTGACGTCAGGCCGTCGCCGCCCCCGCGACGAACGTCAGGCGTCCGGCTTGCGCGCCTCGATCAGGAAGCGGGACGAGTGCGCGACGAACGGCCCCTCCGCCTCGATGCGTTCGTGCAGCTCGCGCAGCTTGTCGCGGTACGCCTCGACGGTGAAGCCGGGGACCATCCAGATGACCTTGCGCAGGAAGTAGACGACGGCGCCGATGTCGTGGAACTCGGTGCGCAGCCGTTCGCTGCGCAGGTCCACGATCGCCAGGCCGGCGGCGCGGGCGTCCGCGCTCTCGTCGTCGGGGTGGCGGCCCCGGCGGATCTCCTCGGGCTGGGGGCCCAGGAAGAACTCGACCAGTTCGAAGACGCTCGCGGGCCCGACGTGCTGGGCGACGTACGAGCCGCCGGGCCGCAGCACCCGCGCGATCTCGGTCCACCACACGGTCGCCGGGTGGCGGCTCGTGACCAGGTCGAACGCCTCGTCGGCGAAGGGCAGCGGCGGCTCGTCCGGGTCGGCGACGACGACCACGCCCCGCGGGTGGAGCAGCTGCGTCGCCTTGATGACGTTGGGCGGCCACGACTCGGTGGCGGCCATCGTGGGCGGGAACCTCACCGCCCCGGCGAGGACCTCGCCGCCCCCGGTCTGGATGTCCAGCGCGGCGGCCACGCGGGGGTCGGCGAGCCGCTCGCTCATCAGCCGCTGGTACCCCCAGGAGGGGCGCTCCTCGGTGGCCCGGCCGTCCAGCCAGGAGAAGTCCCAGCCCTCCACCGATACGGCGTCGGCCTCGGCCACCAGGTCGTCGAAAGTGCGTGACATGCACACCATTCTTCGACCCGGCGGCCGAGGCCGCGACCCTTTATCGCGGTCGGCGACCGCGGTCGGCTATCGCCGTCGGATCAGGGGTTCAGCACCAGCTTCGACGTGTCGTTCCGGTGGTTCGGGTCGAAGGGCAGGGGCTGGGTGCCGTACGGGGGCTTCAGGGCCACCGTGCCCGCGGAGCCGGCGATGACGGTGTCGATCCGCAGCTCGAAGGGGAACGTCACGGTCTGGTTCTCGGCCACCCACATGGGCAGGTCGCACACATAGCGCGGGGCGCCGGCGGGCCCGCCCTCGTACCAGCTGCCGTCGAGGGTGCGGGGCTGGCAGTTCTCCGGTACGGACGTGACGGTGGCGCCCTGGGGGACGGTGAGGTCGACCAGGCCGACCGGGTCACCGGAGCCGAGGTTCGCGATCCACGCCGGGCCGCGGTTGCGGAAGGTCAGCGCCGCCTTGACGGTCTCGCCCGCCGCGCCGCTCACCTTGGCGCCGCGCACGGCGAAGTCGGCGGTGTTGACGGCCCGCACCTCGACGACCGCGCCGTTGTCCTCGGGCGCCAGGTCCTCGGCGCCGCCGCGTGCCGAGACGTTCAGGTCGACGCGCTCGTTGAGGGCGTACGAGGCCACGGTGGCGCGCAGCGGCTCGGGCAGCGTGAAGGAGCCGCCGGGCGCGAGGACGTCGTCGAACGCGCAGTCCACCCGGGTGACGGGCTTGACGGGGCCGCCCTCGCCGACCGGAGTGCTGGTGCACCGGGGGTCGACCGTGCCGAGGTCGAGGCCGCGGGTCACGTAGAAGGTGGCCTGGAGGCCGTTGGCGGGCTGGTTGCCGTTGTTGACGACGGAGAACGGCACGGGCACGGTGCTGCCCGGCTGGACGCCCTCGACCGGAGCGGGCCGCTCCACGACGAGGTCGGGCCCGGCGCCCACCTTGACGGTGGTCTCGTACCCCTCGGGCGCCGTGAGCTGCCCGCCCTCCATCGTGGTGGCAGCGGTGGCGCTGTAGGTGATGCGGCCACTGGCCCCGGCGGCCGCGTCGGCGGCGGCCCGGATCTGGAGGGGCACCGAGGTGATGCCGGTCAGCGGCACCTCCGGCACGCTGCACACGGCGGTGGTGCCGGAGGGCGCGCAGTTCTCGGGCCAGACGACGTCGGCGACCCCGGTGAGTCCGGAGACGTCGACGGTGAGGCGGCCGTCGGTCACCTGGAAGCCGCTGTGGTCGTGGTAGAGCCCGAGCCCGAGGGTGCGGGTCGCGGGCTCCTGCCCGGGGCCGGCCGCCGTGGGCACCACGGCCTCGTACGGTGCCACGATCCACAGCTGGTCGCTGTCGGCGAGCGCCGGCGTGGCCATCCCCACCGTGACCAGCCCGGCCGCGGCCACGCCCGCGGCGCCGAGGCGCACGGTGCGGCCGCGGACTCGTCCGGCGGAAGGCGTCGGCGTTGTCATGTGACTCCCTGCGGTGTTCGGCGGATCCGCTCGCCGGATCCGCTCCTGCTGCGATCCGTCGAGTGGATCACCGCAGTACTGGACCACCGAGACCGCCGAACAGTTGTACGCATCAGCCCTGCTTCCGAGTTGACGTTCCATCACCGGCGTCACGCGACGGCGAGGACCTTACGGCGCCGGATCACCAGCGACATCAGGGCCGCCGCCGCGCACAGGGCTCCCGAGGCGTACCAGACCACGTCGTACGAGCCGAAGACGTCGCGCGCCGCGCCGCCCGCGAAGGCCACCACGGCCGCGCCGACCTGGTGGGAGGCGAGCACCCAGCCGAAGACGATGGCGCTGTCGTCGCCGTAGTGCTCGCGGCACAGGGCGATCGTCGGCGGCACGGTGGCCACCCAGTCCAGGCCGTAGAAGACGATGAAGAACACCATCGGCGGGTGCACGGACGGCGCCAGCAGCATCGGCAGGAACAGCAGCGAGACACCGCGCAGCGCGTAGTACACCGCCAGCAGCCGCCGCGCCTCGAAGCGGTCGGTGAACCAGCCGGAGGCGATGGTGCCGACGACGTCGAAGACGCCGATCACCGCGAGCAGCGAGGCGGCGGCCGTGATGGGCATGCCGTGGTCGTGCGCGGCCGGGACGAAGTGCGTCTTCATCAGGCCGTTCGTCGAGGCACCGCAGATCGCGAAGGTGCCGGCGAGCAGCCAGAACGGGCCGGTGCGGGCGGCCGAGAAGAGGACCGTGACCGCGCGGCGCGCCGCCCCCGGCACGGGCGCGGGCTTGGCCACGAACTCCGCTGACCCGTACGGCGCGAGGCCCACGTCCGCCGGGTGGTCGCGCAGCAGCAGCCAGACGAAGGGGACGACGGCGAGCGCGGACAGCGCGACCGTGATCGAGGCCGGGCGCCAGCCCTCGTGCTCCACCAGCCAGGACAGCAGCGGCAGGAAGACCAGTTGCCCGGAGGCGCCGGCAGCGGTGAGGACGCCGGTGACCAGGCCGCGCCGGGCCACGAACCACCGGTTGGTCACGGTCGCGGCGAAGGCGAGCGCCATGGAGCCGCTGCCGAGGCCGACGAGGACGCCCCAGAACAGCACGAGTTGCCATGCCGCCGTCATCCACACCGTGAGCAGCGAGCCGGCCGCGATGACGCTCAGCGCGACGGCCACGACGCGCCGGATGCCGAACCGGTCCATCAGCGCGGCCGCGAACGGCGCCGTCAGGCCGTACAGCGCGAGGTTGACCGAGACGGCGAAGCCGATCGTGCCGCGCGACCAGTCGAACTCCCGGTGCAGCGGCTCGATCAGCAGGCCGGGCAGCGACATGAAGGCGGCCGCGCCGATGATCGTCACGAAGGTGACGGCGGCGACGAACCACGCGCGGTGGAAGCGGGGCGGGCGGGGGCGGGCGGCAGGGGCCTCGGCCCGGCCAACGTGTTCGGGAGTTGTCTGGGTCACGTCACCCACTGTGCCGGGCGGCCCCACGACCGGCCACTGGCCCGAATGACAGCTTTCGCTACGATCGGGCCATGGCCTCTCCGCAGCGGCACCGCGTCGTCGTCCTCGCCCTCGACGGCCTCCTCCCCTTCGAACTGGGCATTCCCCACCGCATCTTCGGTCTCGCCCGCACCCCCCAGGGCCGCCGCCTGTACGAGACACTCACGTGCGGAGTCACCCGGGACCCGGTCCGCACCGACGCCGACTTCGCCATCTCCGTCGAGCACGGCCCGGAGGCGCTCGCCACCGCCGACACGGTCGTCATCCCCGCCTCGTACGAACTGGGCCCGGTCTACGAGGAGGGCAGGCTCACCGGTGAACTGGCCGCGGCGCTCGCCCACATCCGGCCCGGCACCCGCCTCGTCGCCATCTGCACCGGCGGGTACGTGCTCGCCGCCGCCGGGCTCCTCGACGGGCGGCCGGCCACCACCCACTGGGCGTCCGCCGACCACTTCCAGGAGCTCTTCCCCGCCGTCAGGGTCGACGCGGACGTGCTCTTCATCGACGACGGCGACGTCCTGACCTCCGCCGGGGTCGCCGCCGGCATCGACCTGTGCCTGCACATCGTGCGCCGTGACCACGGCTCGGCCGTCGCCAACGACGTCGCGCGCCGTACCGTCGTACCGCCGCACCGCGACGGGGGCCAGGCGCAGTACGTGCAGCGCCCGATCCCCGAACCGGCGCAGCGCCACACGACGGCCGCCGCCCGCGCGTGGGCGCTGGCCCACCTCCACGAGCCGGTCCAGCTGCGCGACCTCGCCGAGCGGGAGTCGATGAGCGTACGCACCTTCACGCGCCGCTTCCGCGAGGAGGTCGGCGTCAGCCCGGGCCAGTGGCTCACCCAGCAGCGCGTCGAACGCGCCCGCCACCTGCTGGAGTCGACCGACCTCTCCGTCGACCAGGTGGCCGTGGACGCCGGGTTCGGCACCGCCCAGTCGATGCGCCAGCACCTCCAGGCCGCGCTCGGCGTCCCGCCGACGGTCTACCGGCGTACGTTCCGGACGGGGCACGCCACGGTGTGAGGGAGGGGTGGCGGCGCACTCATGCGCGCCCCGAGCACGGCACGGCGGCCGCCACCGCAGCGATCCGCGCTCGCCGAGGACCAGGACACGGGTGTCCTCACGTCCTCGGCGTCCCCTCGCCGCGTATCGCTGCTCCCAGAGTGATCAGACGGCCACGCGCCGTCAACGGCTATTCGAGGGGTGTGCCGTCAGGGACCTGGGCGTGACGGCGCACGACGGCTCGTACGCACCCGGTTCACGCGCCCCGCGGGTCACGACGGGTGCGCCCCGGTCCACTTCGCACCAGATGCGCTTACCGGCCCCCTCGGCCTGCCAGCCCCAGCGGTCGGCGAGGCCGTCCACCAGCTCCAGACCCCGCCCGTTGGTGTCGTCGCCGCCCGCGCGGCGCTGCCTCGGCGGGCAGGAGCTGCGGTCGGCGACCTCCACCCGCACCGTCCCGGCCTCGGCGGAGCCGGCTCCGAAGAGCATGCGCAGCACGGCCGGACAGCCGGTGTGCACGACGGCGTTGGTCACGAGCTCCGAGATGAGCAGCACCAGCGTCTCGGCCAGCGGCTCGTCCTCCCCTATCCCGGAACCGGCGAGCCGGGACCGCGCCCATCTCCGGGCGCGTCCCACCTCGGCGGGATCGGGTCCGATCTCCAACTGAACCTGAAGCACCTGCACCGCTCACACCATCCGAACCGGCGGACACATCGCCTCGCGTCTCACAGCGACCACAGCCGAAACAGCCGTCACTGAACGTGATTTCCCTGTGGGACAGCATGGTTGACGTACAGTCACCGCAACAAGCGCTTCGGGCATATTCCCGCGCGAAGGAGTACGGCTGGGGCATACTGTGCGACGCACACGGCGGGTAGTCGAACAGGGGCGCGCATCGGCGCCGGAACGCCCCGGTCTGTGCACCACTCGCATCTCACCGAGCGTACCGGAGCGGGGTGGCGACCCCGGGCTGTGACGGGTGCGGCGAGGACACGACCCGGTATCGGTACGCGGTCACAAGCGGTGACGGCCGATGGTCAGGTCTCCTTCGTGACGAAGTAGCGGGCGAAGGCCATGACCGCCTCCTCCTTGTCGACGCACCCGCCGCGGTCCACGTCCAGCGACTCGGCCGTCAACGCCGCGGTGTGCGGCTCGACTCCGAGCGCCCGCAGGGCCCGCTCCAGCTCGGCGACCTCCGCGCGGCCGTCCCCGTCGCGGTCGGCCACCGCGAGCACGGCGCACACGAAGGGGCGGGCGATCTCGGCGAACCGTTCCGGGTTGTCCCGCAGCCGCTTGACCGCTCCGTGGACGAACTCCGCCCGCGTCACCCGCTGGTCGCCGTCCACGTCGGCGATGCCGGCCAGCCCCTGCCAGAACGCCTCCGCGCCGACCGCCAGCGCCTGGCCCTTCTCGGAGCGGAACGGCGTGCCGAACGCCTCGAGCAGCCGGGAGGCCGCGGTGGTGAAGTCCTCACGGGAGATATACCCGTTGCCGTCCTGGTCGAAGGCGTCGAACCGGTCGGCGATCCGGCGCTGGTACATGTCCTCTGCGTCCATGCCCGGGAGGGTACGACGCGGACGGGGCGACGTCACGCGGAGAGCGGCTCGGCCTCGTCGGCGGTGGCCGCGTCGACGTCGGCGTACACGGCGAACAGCCGCCGTACGCCGAGGGCGGCGAGGACCCGGTTGACGTGCGAGCCCTCGACGGCCCCCCGCGCGGGGAGTATCAGGCGCAGCCGGCCACGGCAGGAGTGCAGCAGGCGGCGGGCGGCGATGAGCACGCCGACCCCGCTGGAGTCGCAGAACAGCACCTCGGACAGGTCCAGGACGACGTCGTGGCGGCCGGCGGCGACCGCGTCGTGGACGCGGCGTCGGATCACGGGCGAGGAGACCAGGTCCAGTTCGCCGCTGATGTGCAGCACGGTCCAGGCGCCGTGCTCGACTTCGTTCACCGTGAGCGTCGTCACGCGCCCCACCTTCCGTCGTCGTCGAACCGGAGCCGTTGCTTCCTTTCGCGGGCTGCTGCCCCGCCCGCCCGCGCCGAAACCCGGTTGGCACGGTCTGACGCTTTCCCGGGCAAAGGCGGGTGCGTTGTCAGTGTCGCCCACTACATTCGGAAGGAGTCGGACCGGGAGGGCTCCGTATGGCGAAGGACACACCACCGCGCTGGGACCGCAGGATGCAGCAGCGCCTCGCGCGCGGCGAGGCGGCCGCGCTGGGTGAGCTGTACGACCGGTTCGCCTCGCTCGTCCACAACACCGCGCACCGCGTCCTCGCCGACGAGGACGCCGCGGACCAGGTCACGCGCGAGGTCTTCGGGTACGTGTGGGAGAACCCCGACGCGTACGACCCGCGCCGCGAGGGCTCCATGCGCTCCTGGATAGCGCGGCTCACGCGCAGCCAGGCCGTACACCGGCTGCGGCAGGCGGAGGCGGCGGCGTTCACGGAGCGCGGCGAGGGCACGCCGGAGGAGCTGGAGCAGAAGGTGCGGCGCGCGGCGGTGGCCGCCCGCGCGGACTACATCGTGCAGTCGATGCCGACGCCGCTGCGCCAAGCGCTGGAGCTGGCCTACTTCCAGCGCCGGGACTACCGCCAGACGGCCGCCGACCTCGGCGTGACGGAGGACGAGGCCCGGCGCCGGCTGCGCCTCGGCCTGCAGCTGCTCTCCACGGCGAACACCCGGCCGGTGGACGGGCGGGCGCTGTGACGGGGCCTTTGGACGACGGCAGCCGGGACGACGGGGAGGACGAGGTGCGGGGCGCGCCGCGCATACCGGCACCGCGCCGGGCCGCCGACAACTACGACCCGCTGCCTCCGCCGCCCACGCCGCCCGCCGCACCGAGATCCGCACCGGAGCCCGCAGGCGCGCCCGCACCGGAGCCCGGGCCGGGGCCGGCGCCGCCTGCGCTGCCCCACACGATCCTCAAGTCACTGCTGGGCGCCTGGGCGCTCTCGGCCTGCTCCGTCGAGGAGACCGCGGCCGTCGAGGCGCACCTGACCGAGTGCGCGCCGTGCGCGGACGAGGCGCTGCGGCTGCGCGACGCGGTGGCGCTCCTCCACCACGAGCGGGACCTGGACCTCGACCCGCTGCTGCGCTCCCGGGTGCTGGAGAACTGCCTGGGCCGCCGCCCGGCCCGTATCCCGGTGCCCGACTGGGCCGGTCCGTACGACGCGGAGACCGCGCGGCTCGACGCGCTGCTGCGGGACATCGGCGACTCCGACTGGCACGCGCCGGTGCGGCTCAAGTGGTTCGAGCAGGAGCGGCAGGTCGGCCGCCGGACGACGGTGGCCGGGGTCATCGGCCATCTGCTGGCGGTGGACGGCCTCGTCAGATCGGCGCTCGGCCTGGGCGACCCGCTGGTGGAGGAGGTCCCGGGCAAGCCGCCGGGCCCGCTCGCGCCGGTCGACCCGTCGGAGCGCACCGAGGCGTACTGGCGCGCCGCGCACCACCCGCCCACGCGGGCGATCCGCGAGCCGTGGCGCGACCAGAGCCACGCGCTGATCCGTACGGTCTCCTTCGCCGGGCGCGGCGTGTCGGAGCTGTCCGTGTCGTACGGCGACTTCGCGCTGCCGATGCGGGACTCGCTGCTGGACCGGGCCTTCGAGTGCTGGGTGCACGCGGTGGACATCGCGGACGCCGTCGACTATCCCTACAAGCCGCCCAGCGGTGCCCATCTGCACGGCATGATCGACCTCGCGGCGCGCCAGCTGCCGGCCGCGCTCGCCTACCGCCGCCGTGCCGGGCTCGCGGCCCCGCCCCGCCACCTGGTCGCGGCCGGCTCCCCGGGCCGCACGCTCCACCTGGAGGTCGAGGGCTCCGGCGGCGGCCACTGGTACATCGCGCTGGACTCCCCGGCGGCTGTGGGGTGCGCCGAGGAGTCGGTCGCGCTCGTGGCGCTGGACGCGGAGGAGTTCTGCCAGCTGGTGGCAGGGCACGTCTCCCCGGAGGAGGCGGCGGTGGGCCAGGACGGCGACCGCGAGGCCATCAAGGACGTCCTCTTCGCCGCGGCCTCCCTGAGCCGGATGTAGCCACCGGGGAGAGGGACTTACTCGAAGACCACCGTGCGGCGGCCGTTCAGCAGGATGCGGCGTTCGGCGTGCCACTTCACCGCGCGGGCCAGCGCCTGGCACTCGACGTCGCGGCCGATCGCCACCAGCTGCTCCGGCGTGACCTGGTGGCCCACGCGCTCGACCTCCTGCTCGATGATCGGGCCCTCGTCGAGGTCGGCCGTCACGTAGTGGGCCGTCGCGCCGATCAGCTTCACACCGCGCGCGTGCGCCTGGTGGTAGGGCTTGGCGCCCTTGAAGCTCGGGAGGAAGGAGTGGTGGATGTTGATGACGCGGCCGCTGAGCTGCTTGCACAGGTCGTCCGACAGCACCTGCATGTAGCGGGCCAGCACCACCAGCTCGACGTTCTCGCCGCGCACCAGCTCCAGCAGCTCCGCCTCCGCCTGCGCCTTGGTGTTTTTTGTGACCGGAATGTGGTGGAAGGGGATGTCGTACGAGGCGACGAGCTCGGCGAAGTCGGTGTGGTTCGAGACCACGGCCACGATGTCGACGGGCAGGGCGCCGATACGGGTGCGGAAGAGCAGGTCGTTCAGGCAGTGCCCGAACTTCGACACCATCAGCACGACCCGCATGCGCTCGTCGGCGCGGTGGATCTGCCAGTCCATGTCGAAGGAGTCCCCGACCGCCGCGAAGCTGGCGCGCAGCTTCTCCACGGTCACCGGGGCCTCGGCCGTGAAGTGGACGCGCATGAAGAAGAGACCCGAGTCCCGGTCTCCGTACTGCTGACTGTCCTCGATGTTGCAGCCGGTGATGAAGAGGTAGCTCGATACGGCGTGCACAATGCCCTGTTTGTCCGGGCAGGAGAGCGTGAGGACGTACTGGTCAGTCATCCTCGCAGGATGCCACATTCCGCCGGCGCCCCCGCCGCCGGTCCGGCACACGGAACACCGCTCCCCCGCCGGGCAGCGCTACGCCGCACCCGTCATGATCCGCAGCACGTCGAGCGGGCGCGGCGGCTCGTCCGGGTCGTCCCCGTCGTTCACGGCCAGCCGCACGTGCGCGTCCCGCGCCGCCCGCACCGCCTCCGGCCAGCCGTGGTGCGCCATGTAGGTGGCGACCGGGGCGTCCGCCCCGACCTGGTGCATGATCCGCAGCACCCGCAGCACGGCGACGTCCACCAGCGCGGCCTCCGCCGAGTCCCTGAATATGGTGCCGACGTACTTCTCGGCGGACCAGTTGTCCAGCCAGGTGTCCTCCACCAGCCGGTACACGGCGTCGGTGACGTCCCCGTACCCCTCACGGCCGGCCAACCAGCACTCCTGGTGGAACACCGGGTCGGAAAGCATGTGCAGCGCCGAGCGCACATTGGTGCGCCAGCGCCACCAGGGCATGTCGTTGAGCGGCATGCCGCCCATGGTGGAGGAGCGACGGCCGCGACGGGAAGAGTTCACGGAACTGGACACGTTTCGATCGTACGTTCCCCCGCAGTACGGACAGACCGCACCCCGTAATTCACCTCGTCGTCACCCTGCGTTGAAGCGTCCACACTGCCGCGTTACCCATGGGGCGGAATTGTGCGGGGCATGACCGGTAGCGGTAACGGCAGGTACGGCGGCTGGACCACACGACACTTCCCCACGACCCTCACCCTCAGGGCTGCGACGGCATTCGTCTCGGCCTGTCTCGTCACCGGCTGCGGGGTGATCCCTGGAGCCACGGGGGGCTCCAGGGACCCCGTCACCGTGATGACCTGGGCGCCGGAAGGCACCCGCGCGACCAACATGCCCGGCATGCCCGCCATGGCCCAGGCGTACGCCCGCTGGGTCAACTCCCGCGGCGGCATCGACGGCCACGAGCTCCGCGTCCTGACCTGCAACGAACGCAACGACCCGGCGGGCGCCGCCGCCTGCGCCCGGCGCGCCGCCGAGGAGGGCGCGGTCGCGGTCGTCGGCTCGTACAGCCAGCAGGGCCGCGCCTTCATGGCGCCGCTGGAGGCCGCCGGCATCCCGTACATCGGCGGGTACGGCGTCTCCGACGACGAGTTCACCAGCTACCTCTCCTACCCGGTGAACGGCGGCCAGCCCGCGCTGCTCGCGGGCAACGGCATGCAGCTCGCCGAGGCGTGCGAGCGCGTCTCGCTCGTCCGGCCCGACTCCGTCACCGGCGACAACCTGCCGCACCTGCTCAACTCCGGCCTCGCCCAGCGCCATCACCGCATGGCCGCCGACATCCCGGCCGCCGAGGACGCCGGCGAGTACGCGGCCGCGGCGCGGCAGTCCCGCAAGCGCGCCGGTGAGGAGGGCGGCTGCGTCACCGCCGCGCTCGGCGAGCGCACCGCGAACTTCTTCGACTCCTTCCGCCGCCTGCCCTCCGACGGGCGCGAGGTCAGGGTCTCGTCGGTCCTCGGCAGCGTCGACCAGCCACTCGTCGACCGCACCGGCGGCGCGAACGGCCCCTTCGAGGGCGCGTACATCACCGGCTGGTACCCGGAGGCCGGCGATCCGGCCTGGGCCCCGATGCGGCAGGTCATCCGGGAGCACGCCTTCGGCGACAACCGCATCGACCCGGCCGACGCGGGCGTGCAGACCACGTGGATCGCGTACACCGTCCTGCGCCAGGTGATCGAGGCGCTCCGGACGGAGGAGATCACCGCCTCGCAGGTCTCCCACGCCCTCGACCGCGGCGTCGAGGTCGACACCGGCGGCCTCACTCCCAAGCTGCGCTGGCGCTACGAGGACATGCTCGGCACGCCGGGCTTCCCGCGGATAGTGAACCGGGACGTCACCTTCCAGGTCGTACGCCAAGGGCGCCTGGTCGCACAGAAGAAGGGCTTCGTCGACACCGGCGCCACCCTGCGCGAGGCACGCTCACTGTGACGCTCCCGGTGACCGGCCGACCGGCCCGACCGGCCTGACCGGCCCTCAGAGCTGGTGGGGCTGGCGTGCGGTCAGGCCGTACGTGCCGGCGATCTTGTTCCACAGGCCGGAGGCCTGCCGCTTGGCGGCCGTGGCCTCCCCGCTGGCCGCGTTGGCCCGGGCGGTGTCGGCGGTGTTGCGCGCGCGGCCGTCCTTGCAGCCCTTCTTGCCCTTCACCTGGGTCGCCCAGGTCGCGTAGTGGTCGTCGGCGGACGCGGACGCCTGCCACGCCTTGGTGAGGGCGGCGGTCAGCGCGGCGTGGTCCGGGAGCTTGTCGACCTTGAGCCCCTGGAGCTTGGTCACCAGGCCGCGGCGCTGGTTCGCGGCGCCGCGCAGATCGGAGGCGGCCTGGTCGAGCTTGTCGCACCGCTTGATGTTCTCGACGGAGCGGATCACCGCGTCACGGCTGTCGCTGCTCTCGGCGAGCAGCTTGTCGAGCGCCTCGGCCTGCTCCTTGACCGGGTCGGCGGCGGCCTCCGGGGCGCTGCCGTCGGCGGGCGCGGGGGACGTGGCCGCGGCGACGCTCGTGTGGTCGCCCTTGGCGTCCGCGTCGTCACCGCCGCCGCTGAGCAGCGCCCCGGCGCCGAGCCCGACGACCGCGCAGCCGACGACGACTCCGGCGATGAGCATCACCTTCGGCCTCCGCCGCGACGCGGGCCCCGGCTCCTGGTACGCCTCCGTGTACGGCTGCGGCGGCTGGTGCTGATGCTGGGGGTGGTGCTGGTGCTGCTGGTACGCGGGCTGCTGCGGCATGTGCTGCGTGGCGGCCGCGCCCGCGTCGTCGCGGAAGAGGTTGTCGAACTCGGCCGGCGGCTGCCGCTCGTCGGGGGTCCCGGGGCGTATGCCGTACGGCGCGCCGGACGGCTGCGGCGGAACGGGCGGCAGGTACGCCGTCGCCTCGGCGTCGGGCCCGGCGGGCGGCATCGGCCGGGCGACCGGCGGCAGGTACTGCGTGGCGTCCGCGTCGGACGCCCCGCCGGTGGGCATCTCCGGCGGCAGCGGCTGCGCGACCGTGCCGTACTGCGGCTGCGGCTGGTGCTGCTGAGGCGGCTGCTGGTGCTGGTGCTGCTGCGGCGGGTACTGCTGGTACGGCCCCGGCGGGTACGCCCCGGGCTGCTGGGGCCCCGGCTGCCGCGCCTGCGCAGGGGCCTCCTGCCCGCCGCCCGGCGGGCCCCAGGGCCCGCCCCACGGCCGGCCCCCGGCCGGCCCGGCACCCGCCGGACCCGGGCCCTGGCCCGCGCCCCAGGTCTGGCTGCCCTCGGCGGGCAGCACGACACCTTCGTGCGCGGGCCGCGCCGCCGGAAGGTGCGGCTCCTGACCCTGTCCGCTCTGCGTCACCGGGACTCCTACGTGTGTACCTACGGAATCGTCGGTTCACGCTACCGGGTGACTCCCAGCCCGCGCACACCTGTGTGGCAGCAGTAACAAGAACCCTCCCGCGAACGCTGATAAGCCGGGCCAACGGGGCCGGCCCAACGGACCTAGGCGGCCTGGAGCTCCAGTCGCGCGCCGAACTCACGCACCGCCGGCTCGTCCGCGTACGGCTCCAGGCGGTGCTGGAGGTCCTCCAGGTACTCCGCGCCGCGCGACGAGCGCAGGGTGCCGAGCAACTGCGCGGCGCGGGTGCCCGTGTGGCAGGCCTGTTCGACCTCGCGCTGCTGGAGCTGGGCCGTGGCCAGCAGGACCAGGCCGATCGCGCGCCGCCTCGCCCGCGACTCCGGGTGCCCGTCGAGCGCGTCGCCCGCCGCCCGCGCCGCCTCCTCCGGCCGCCCCAGGTCCCGGTAGCAGTGGGCCAGTTCGTCGGCGAGGTACGCGTGGTCGAAGTGCGCGATCCACGCCGGATCGTCCCCCGCCTCCGGGTCGGCCCGGTCCAGCGCGGCCACCGCGCGGCCCACCACCTCCTGGCAGGTGCGCGCGTCGCCGAGCAGCGCGTGCCCGCGTGCCTCCGCCGCCAGGAACATCGCCTCCGCCCGCGGCGTCACCTGCCCGCGCGCGCCCTCCTGCGCGGCCCGCGCCAGCTGGGCGATCTCCCGCGGGTTGCCGAGCTGGGCCGCCAAGTGGCTCATGGACGCGGCCAGTACGTACCCGCCGTACCCCCGGTCCCCCGCCGCCTGGGCGAGCCGCAGGGCCTGGATGTAGTACCGCTGCGCCAGCCCCGGCTGGCCGGTGTCCACGGCCATGTACCCGGCGAGCTCGGTCAACCGCGCGACAGCGCCGAAGAGTTGCCGGCCTACCGCGTCCCGGTACGAGCCCGCGAGCAGTCCGGACACCACGCTGTTGAGGTAGTGCACGACCACCGGCCGCACGTGCCCGCTGCCGAAGCGGTGGTCCAGCTCCACCAGCGCGTCCGTCATCGCCCGTACGGCGTCGACGTCGGACATCCCGACGCGCGCGCCGGTCTGCCGTGCCACGTGGGGGTCGGCGCCCGTGATGAGCCAGTCGCGGCTGGGCTCGACCAGCGCGGAGGCGGCGACCGTCGAACCGGACAGGAAGTCGCGCCGGCCCACGTCGCTGCGCCACAGCTCGCAGACCTGCTCGATGGCGCCGAGCACCGTGGGCGCGAACTGCAGGCCCACGCCGGTGGCGAGGTTCCTGCCGTTGGCCATGCCGATCTCGTCGATCGTGACCGTGCGGCCCAGCTTGCGGCCCAGCGCCTCGGCGATGATGCCGGGGGCCCGCCCGCGCGGCTGCTGTCCGCGCAGCCAGCGCGCCACCGAGGTCTTGTCGTACCGCAGATCGAGTCCGCGCTCCTGCCCGACCATGTTGACGCGGCGGGCGAGCCCGGCGTTGGAACACCCCGCTTCCTGGATGAGAGCCTGCAGCCGTTCGTTCGGCTGACGGGCGACGAGCGGCCTCGCTGCCATGACTACCCCCTGTTGCGCCGGTGATCAGTCCGTTGATCACTGCCCGGCTGAAATGCGAAGAATGCAGAAGTTGACGTCGGATCGCTGCCTTGTGCAGAGACAGGCGTCATGCCATGCAATGCCGTTCAATGACGCGCATTGGCATGCAATGACGTGCAATACCTTGCAATGACAGGAGACTGCCATATTTACGGCCCGGCTCCCACCGACTGTGGCTACCCGCCGCCCGCTCCCGGCCCTCCCGCGCGCCCCCGGCCGTGCATCCATGCGCCCCGGATGGCGAATCGATGCTCCTCCGGCTCCCCACCCGCGCCCCGTAACCCCCCGGTTGACCGGTAGTTGAGCTGACCGTGGAAGAGACCATCGGAGTCACGGACGCCGCACGGATCCCCCAGCAGCGAGGCGAGCAGATGCTGGACGCCGCCGTGCGGTACGCGGAAGAGCGGCACTGGGAGGTGTTCCCCGGCACCTGGCTGGAGCCGGTGGACGGTACGGAGCGGTGCTCGTGCGGCGAGGCGGCCTGCCCCGCGCCGGGCGCGCACCCGGCCCGGCCGGACTGGGCGACGCAGGCGACGGGCAGCGCCGTCGCGGCCCGCCGCATGTGGGGCAAGCAGCCCCGGGCGTCGATCCTGCTGCCGACGGGGCGCACCTTCGACGCGCTGGACGTGCCGGAAGCGGCGGGCTTCCTGGCGCTCGCGCGGATGGAGCGGATGGACCTCACGCTCGGCCCGGTGACCTGCACACCCAACCGCCGGATGCAGTTCTTCGTCCTGCCGGGCGGCGCGGCCAAGGCGGCCGACCTGGTGCGGAAGCTGGGCTGGTCGCCCACCTCCATCGACCTCGTCGCGATGAGCGAGGGCAGTTACGTCGCGGCCCCGCCGACCCGGGTCGGCGGCCACGGCGCGGTGCAGTGGGCCCGCCGCCCGACGCCCGCCAACCGCTGGCTGCCCGACGCCGAGGAGCTCATCAGCCCGCTGGCGTACGCGTGCGGGCGCGAGGCGGCCGCTGCCCGCTCCCGGAAGGCCTGACCAGCGCGAACTGCCGGTCGCGGCCCCTGCATCGGCCCGGGCGGCGTCCGTAGGCTGGCCCCGTGCCAACAGGTACGCGGATACGGGGACTACGGAAGGCAGTGACCATGCCGGACGACGAGACGAGGGGCGCCGCGCCCGCCGTGCGGGTCGAGGGGCTGTGGAAGAGGTTCGGCGACCACACCGCCGTGGCGGGGATCGACCTGCTGCTGCCCGCGGGCCGGTTCATAGGGCTCGTGGGGCCGAACGGCGCGGGCAAGACCACGACGCTGTCGATGGTGACGGGGTTGCTGCGGCCCGACCAGGGCCGGGTGGAGGTGGCCGGGCACGACGTGTGGCGCGACCCGGTCGAGGTGAAGGCGCGCATCGGGGTCCTGCCCGAGGGGCTGCGGCTGTTCGAGCGGCTGTCGGGGCGTGAACTCCTCGCGTACACCGGGCGGCTGCGGGGGCTGCCGGGCGACGAGGTGGACAAGCGGGCGGCGCAACTGCTGGACGTGCTCGACCTGGCGGGCTCCCAGCACAAGCTGGTGGTGGACTACTCGACCGGGATGCGCAAGAAGATCGGGCTGGCGGCGGCGCTGCTGCACAACCCCGAAGTGCTCTTCCTGGACGAGCCGTTCGAGGGCGTCGACCCGGTGTCGGCGCAGACGATCCGGGGGGTGCTGGAGCGGTACACCGCTTCCGGCGCGACGGTGGTCTTCTCCAGCCATGTGATGGAGCTGGTGGAGTCGCTCTGCGACTGGGTCGCGGTGATGGCGGCCGGCCGGATCCGCGCCCAGGGCACGCTGGCCGAGGTGCGGGGCGGTGCGCCGTCCCTCCAGGCGGCGTTCCTGGAACTGGTGGGCGCGCGGGGGCGGGACGCGGGCGAGTCGCTCGACTGGCTGGGCGGTGGCCGGTGATCTCGGTCTTCGTACGGCTGAAGCTGTCGCTGCTGCGCAACGGGCTGCGGCAGTCGGCGGGGCGTACGGCCGTGTACGTCACGTCGATGGTGTTCACGCTGGTGTGCGCGGCGGGACTGTTGCTCGGTCTGGTGCTGCTGCGCGGGCACGCGCAGGCGGCCGCGGTGGTGGTGTTGCTGACGGCGCTGCTGGCGCTGGGGTGGGCGGTGGCGCCACTGTTCTTCCCGGGCGGTGACGAGACGCTCGATCCGACGCGGCTGGTGATGCTGCCGCTGCGGCCGGGGCCGCTGGTGCGGGCGTTGCTGGTGTCGTCGCTGGTGGGCATCGGGCCGCTGTTCACGCTGTGCATGGCGGTGGGCGCGGGGTTCGCGTTGGCGCGCGGGGCGGCCGCCGTGGTGGTGGCGGTGGTGGCCGTACCGCTGGTGCTGCTGGTGTGCGTGGCGCTGGCGCGGGCGGTCGCGGCGGCGAACATCCGGCTGCTGACCTCGCGTCGGGGACGGGACCTGGCGGTGCTGAGCGGTCTGCTGATCGCGGTGGGCGCCCAGGTCGTCAACTTCGGGGTGCAGCGGCTCACCCGGTCGGGCGGGCTCGCGGAGCTGGAGCCGCTCGCGGAGGTGGTGCGGTGGATCCCGCCGGCGTCGGCGGTCGGCGCGGTGGGGTCGGCGGGCGAGGGCGCGTACGGGGAGGCGGCGGCCGGGCTGCTGCTGACCGTGGTGGCGCTGGCCGGCCTGTTGTACGGGTGGCGTCGCAGCCTGGTGCGGCTGATGACGACGCCGGACGGCTCGACGCTGGCGGCGGCCTCGCGTCCGTCGCGCCGCGAGTCGGCGTCGGCCGGGAGTCCGTCGGGGCGGCTGTGGCCCGAGGGGCGTACGGGCACGGTGATGCAGCGCAGCCTGCGGTATGTGTGGCGGGACCCCAAGACCAAGGCGGCGTGGGTGACCTCGCTGGCGATCGGGCTGATCGTGCCGCTGTTCAACGCGCTGCAGGGCACGGGTTCGGTCTACTTGGCGTGCGTGGCGGCCGGGATGCTCGGCATCCAGATGTACAACCAGTTCGGGCAGGACACCTCCGCCTTCTGGATGGTCGCGATGGCGATCTCCTCGACGCGGGACGCCTACGACGAGCTGCGGGCGCGCGCCGCCGCGCTGCTGCTGATCACCGTGCCGTACGTGGTGCTGGTGACGGCCCTGACGGCGGCGATCCTCGGGGACTGGGCCGGGCTGCCGGAGGCGCTGGGCCTGTCCTTCGCGGTGCTGGGCGCGATGCTGGGCACGGGCGCGGTGGCGTCGGCCCGCTTCCCGTACTCCATCCCGCAGGACAGCGGCTACAAGAACGTGGCGCCGGGGCAGGCGGGGCTGGCGTGGATGTCGCTGATGGGCGGCATGCTCGCGGCGGCGGTGCTGAGCGCGCCGCTGATCGGGCTGACGGTCGCGCTGCACGTCACCGGCGCCGCGTCATGGCTGTGGCTGGTGCTGCCGCTGGGTGTCGCGTGGGGCGCGCTGCTCACCTGGGCGGGGCTGCGGCTGGCGGCGCCGCGCACGGCGGAGCGCCTGCCGGAGATCCTCGCGGCGGTCAGCAAGGGCTAGGGGCTTTCGTTTGGATCAGGCTGGATCAGCGAGTGGCGTCTGGCGCATGGGGTCTCCCCAGACCCGCAGGGGCCTAGGGCATCACGATGGGGTCCAGCCCGGCGAGGAAGGGCTCCAGCACGGCGCGCCAGGCGTCCGGACGGTCGTAGTGGACGAGGTGTCCGGCGTCGGACACCTCGGCGTACCGGCCCTGGGGCAGGACGCGGACCATCTCCTGTGCCTCCGCGCGGCCCAGTTCGCCGTCGAGGCCGCGGACGACGAGGGCGGGGCAGCGGACCTGGGCGAGCGCGTCCCAGTGGGCGTCGTGGACCCAGGTCTCGCGGGAGGTGAGCATCTGGCGCCGGGAGAAGAGCGGATACCAGCCGTCCTCCCGCTCGGCCATCACCTCGGCGAAGAACGCGCCGCGCGCGGGGCTGGGCCGCTCCAGCCGGGGGTCGTCCTCGCCGAACCACTTGCGTACGTCGGCGAGGGTGGCGAAGGGGACGGGCCAGGAGCGGAACCACTGCTCCCACTCGCGCTGGGAGGCGGCGCCGAGCGCGGAGGCGCGCATGTCGCAGATGACGAGGGCGCGGACCAGGTCGGGCCGCTCGGCGGCGAGCTGCCAGGCCGTCAGGGCGCCCATGGAGTGGCCGATGACGATGGCGGGGGCGAGGCCCAGCTGCTCGATCGCGGCGGCGGCGTCGGCGACGTACGCCTCGCGCGTGAACGGGCCGTCGGCGGGCTTGTCGCTGTGGCCGTGCCCGCGCTGGTCGAGCGCGACGGCGCGGTGCCGCTCGGCGAGC
Source organism: Streptomyces sp. NPDC003036 (assembly GCF_040611175.1). Classification (NCBI taxonomy): domain Bacteria; kingdom Bacillati; phylum Actinomycetota; class Actinomycetes; order Kitasatosporales; family Streptomycetaceae; genus Streptomyces; species Streptomyces sp. NPDC003036. The sequence goes on from NZ_JBEXNO010000006.1 coordinate 25,373, forward strand.
CAGCGGGCGGTGCCGGCCCAGTGGGAGGCGCGGCCCATCAGGCCGTGGAGGAGCAGGACGCCGGGGACCGCTTCACCCGCCGCCTGGTCCTTGGGCGGGTCGGCGAACTCCCAGGCGGCGAGGCGTAAGCCGTCGGCCGCGGTCAGGTCGATACGTCGCACCATGCGTCCTGGCACCCCCTTCTCTCTCGTCCGTCTCGCTGTCTCGTACTGGCGCCCACAGTATCGAACCCGTATTCGAAAATCGGGTTCCGGGGCATAACACCGCTCGTTCGAGTGACGCCGCTCAAGGATTGACGGGCGTGACCGAGGGGAGATCTTCATCGGGAGGCGGACCGCTCGGGGAAAACCGGTCCGAGGGGGATGACCCTGAGAGCTCGGGGCTCCGGGTCAGCACAGGGGAGGCAAGGCCCCGGCGCCGAAAGGCGCCGGGGCTTTTCGTATGCCCAGGCCCATGCCACCGGGGCACGCGGTGAACCCGCGCGCCCCGCACGCCGGTGCGGCGCATCCCGTGCTCCCTCCCCGGGCCCCCGGCCCCGGCTCGCACCTCAGGTCATATGCCTGGGCCAAGCGTGGCACGCGGGAGGGCGCGTGCGCTGCCATTCCGGAAGTAACCGGAGGTAAGTGACGCTCCCGGAAGCGCCGTGTGCCGTGCCTAGCGCTTGGCGACGAAGACGTGGGAGGCGACGTCCGCGCCGAGCTCCGCGGCCTCGCCGCCACTGCCGACCAGGACTCCGCCGGGGGACTCCGTCACGCTGACCACCGAGCCGGGCTGCACGCCCGCGCGGCGCAGCGTGTACATGAGCTGGGCGTCCGTCTGGATCGGCTCGCCGATCCGGCGGACCACCACGGTCTTGCCCTCCGCGCCCGCGTCGAGCTCGGCCAGCGACACCATGCCCTCGTCGAGGAAGGCCTCCGCCCCCGCCTCCTCGCCCAGCTCCTCCAGGCCCGGGATCGGGTTGCCGTACGGCGACTCCGTGGGGTGCCGCAGCAGCTCCAGGACGCGGCGCTCGACGGCCTCGCTCATCACGTGCTCCCAGCGGCACGCCTCCGCGTGGACCTGCTCCCACTCCAGGCCGATCACGTCGACGAGCAGGCACTCGGCGAGCCGGTGCTTGCGCATCACGCGGGTGGCCAGGCGGCGGCCCTCCTCGGTGAGCTCCAGGTGGCGGTCACCGGCCACGGTGACCAGGCCGTCGCGCTCCATGCGGGCGACCGTCTGGCTGACGGTCGGGCCGCTCTGGTCGAGCCGCTCGGCGATGCGGGCGCGCATGGGCACCACACCTTCCTCCTCCAGCTCGAGGATGGTGCGGAGATACATCTCCGTGGTGTCGATCAGTCCGGACATACATGCCCCTCGATTCGTGCGCTGGCCCTTCCTCAATTCTGACGCATCGCGCTGACAACCGTCTTCGGCAGGCGGGGAGCCGGTATTGACAGACCAATGGTCCAGACCGCAACGTGAGCGCGGGACGACCGAGCGCCACGAGGAGAAGGAGCTCCGAGCCATGGGCGAGAGCAAGCTGGCCGGCCGGTACTTCGACGCCGCGATCGGTCTGCTGCAACGGGTGCGGGACGAGGAGGCGGAGAACGTCGCCGCCGCGGGCGCCGCCATCGCCGACACCGTCGCCGCGGGGGGCCGCCTCTTCGCCTTCGGCGCCGGCCACTCCTCGCTCGCCGCCCAGGACGTGGTCTACCGCGCCGGCGGGCTCGCGCTGGTGAACCTGCTCGCCGTGCCGGGCGTCGTCGGCGTCGACGTCATGCCCGCCACGCTCGGCTCCGCGCTGGAGCGCGTGGACGGCCTGGCGGGCGCGGTCCTCGACTCCTCACCGGCCCGCGCCGGCGACCTGCTGATCGTCGTCTCGCTCTCCGGCCGCAACGCCCTCCCCGTCGAGATGGCGATGAACGCGCGGGCGCTGGGCCTGAAGGTCGTCGGCGTGACCTCGGCGGCGTACGCGGAGGAGACGAAGTCCCGGCACGCGTCGGGCACCTTCCTGAAGGACCACTGCGACATCGTGCTGGACTCCAAGATCGCGGTGGGCGACGCGGAGCTCACGCACGAGGGCGTGGAGGCGCCCTTCGCCCCGGCGTCCACGGTGGTCACCAGCGCGCTGATGCAGGCGGTGATGGCGGCGGCGACCGAGGCCCTCGTGGCCCGCGGCATCGAGCCGCCGCTGCTCCGGTCCGGCAACGTCGACGGCGGGCACGAGTGGAACGGCCGCGTGATGGGCGAGTACGCGGACCGGATCTTCTTCCGTCACTGAGGCACAGGGGCGAACGCGACCCGGACCGTCAGGCCGCCCGACGGGGGCGGGTTCGGGGTGGCCGTCGCCGTCGCTCCGTGGGCGTGCGCGATCGACTCGACGATCGAGAGACCCAGCCCCGCGCCCTCGCCCCCGGAGTGGTGGAAGGGTTCGAAGAGGAGCGGGACCGCGTCCGGCGCCACCTCGGGGCCCGTGTTGGAGACCTCGACGCCCGACGGGCCCGTCCGGAGGCGGACGCGGCCGCCCGGCCGGTTGTGGCGGACGGCGTTCGCGACCAGGTTGTGCACCAGGCGGTCCAGCAGGACCGCGTCGCCCGCGATCGTCAGCGGCCGCGCCTCGGTCTCGACGGTCACCTCGCGCCGCGCCGCCTCCGCCGCCAGCGCCTCCGCCGCCGCGCGGGCGACCTCGTCGACGCGTACCGGCTCGCGGCGCTCCAGGCCCTGCTCGGAGGCGGCCAGCAGCAACAGCCCGTCGATGATCCGCTCGCTGTCCTCGGCGACGGCGAGCAGCTTCGTACGGATGCGGGCCACCCGCTCCGGGTCCGGCTGCCCCGCCAGGCCGATCTCCGCCGCGGCCCGCTGCACCGCCACCGGCGTACGCAGCTCGTGCGCCGCGTTGGCCGCGAACCGCTGCTGGGCGGAGACCAGCCGCTCCATCCGCTCCAGCATCCCGTCGAAGGTGTCCGCGAGCCGCTTCAGCTCCCCCGGCGGCCCGGTGAGGCCGATCCTCTCGTGGAGGTTCTCGCCGGACAGCCGCCGCGCCGTCTCGGTGATCACCGCGACCGGCCGCAGCACCCGCCCGGCCATCCACCACGCCAGCGCCACCGACGCCATCGCGTACATGCCGAGGGCCGTCAGCGACACGGTGAGCAGCCGGCCCAGCGCGGCCTCCTCGGCGGCGCCGCTGAGTTCCCGGGTGACCATGTACGCGCGGACGGCCGAGTCCGAGGGCACCGGCCCGGGACTGGCCGGTACGGCCGGGCTGCTCGGCTGCGGCCACGGCACCGCGGCGTCGAACGACCGGCCCGGTACGGCCGTCGTCACGGCCGTGCTGATCGACGAGTACAGCCCCTGCCGTACGAGCAGGTACACCACGCCCGTGAGCAGCACCCCGGCCACCACGAGCAGCCCGCCGTACAGGGCCGTCAGCCGGCCGCGCTCGCTCGTCACGAGCTTCACGAGGCGATCCGGTAGCCCGCGCCCTGCACCGTCTCCACCACCGGCGGCTCGCCCAGCTTGGCGCGCAGCTTGCTCAGGGTGACCCGTACGGCGTTGGTGCGGTAGCTGGTGTGCTCCTCCCACACCTGCTCGATCAGGTCCTCGCCGCTGACCACCGCCCCGTCCGCGCGCAGCAGCGCCTCCAGGACGGAACTCCTTGCGGGACAGGTGCAGCGGCCGGCCGTCCCGGTCGGCGTGGCGGCGGGCCGTGTCCAGGACGATCCCGGCCCGTTCGATGACGGGCGGCAGCGCGGGGCGGGCCCGGCGGCCGAGGGCCAGGACGCGCGCGAGGAGCTCGTCGTACGCGAACGGCTTGGTCAGGTAGTCGTCGGCGCCCAGGCCGAGGCCGTCCACCCGGTCCCGTACGGTCCCGGACGCCGTCAGCATGAGGATCCGGGTCAGGAGCCCCTGCCGCACCACCCGCCGGCACACCTCGTCGCCGTGGACGCCCGGCAGGTCCCGGTCCAGGACCATCACGTCGTACGCCCCGAAGGACAGCTTGCGCAGCGCCTCGGCGCCGTCCGCCGCGACGTCGACGGCGAGCGCGTCACGGCGCAGTCCCTCGGCGATCATCTCCGCGAGGAACTCCTCGTCCTCCACCACCAGTACGCGCATGGCTCCCTGTGTAGCCCACACCGGCCTTTCGTCGGTGTAAAGGCGGCGCTGAGAGAAACGAAACACCGGTCCGCGCCACGCTCCCGGCCATGAGGACCACGAAGATCCGACACTGCACCGCTCTCGCCGCCCTGGCCCTGCTCGCCGCCGCCTGCTCCGGTACGGAGGCCGCCCCGAAGAACGACGACGTCAGCGGCGAGGGCAAGAAGGCCGACCAGGCCCTGGAGTACCGGACGTGCCTGCGCGAGCAGGGTCTCGACGTGCCCGAGCCGAAGCCCGGCCAGGATCCGCGCTCTCTCGCCATCGGCGGCAATGTGAGCAAGGAGCAGATGGACAAGGCGTTCCAGGCGTGCCGGGGGAAGGGCGGCGGCGGGGCAGGGAGCTCCGGGGAGCTCACCCAGGCCGACAAGGACAAGGCACTGGCGTTCGCCCGCTGCATGCGGGAGAACGGCGTCAACATGCCCGACCCGAAGTTCGACGGGGCGGCGCAGCAGGCGCTGCCCATGCCGACGGCCGGACCGGAGAAGGAGAAGTTCGACAAGGCGATGAAGGTGTGCGGAGGTGAGGCCCGGTGACCCGCCGCCGCCTCGCCGTCGCGATCGGCGCCCTGGTGGTGCTCGCGGGCAGCGGCGCCGCCGTCACCGCCTACAGCGCGCCGGAGCGGGAGTCCGCACCGGAGAAGACGGCCACCGCCACCGCCGCCGTCGAGCGGGGCGACCTCAGCGACAGCAGCCGGCAGACCGGCACCCTCGGCTACGCCAAGGAGCGCCGTATCCATGCGGGCCCCCTCTCCGGAACCCTGACCTGGACCGCGGGCGCCGGCTCGACCGTCGAGCGCGACGAGCGGCTGTACGAGGTCGACGGCGCGCCCGTACGGCTGCTGTACGGCACCGGGCCGATGTACCGGACGCTGAAGCCGGGCGACGAGGGGCGGGACGTCGAGCAGCTGGAGGAGAACCTCCGCGCCCTCGGGTACGGCTCCGGGCTCGCCGTCGACGAGAAGTACACCGACGGCACGGCCGAGGCCGTCAAGCGGTGGCAGAAGTCCCACGGCCTGAAGCGGACCGGGCACATCGGCCCGGAGCAGGTGGCGTTCGCGGACGGTCCGGTGCGGGTGAAGGAGGCGGGCGGGGCGGTCGGGGACCCGGTCGGGCCGGGCAAGCCGGTCCTGACGGTCACCGGCGCCGAACGCACCGTACGGTTCCAGCTCCCCGTCGGCGACGGCTCCCTCGCGAAGACCGGCACCAGGGTCACGGTCGAGCTGCCGGACGGCACGGTCGTACCCGGCGAGGTCACGGGTGTGGGGAAGACGGCGAAGGCGGGCGAGGACCCGCAGGACAAGACGCCGAAGATCGACATCACGGTGTCGTTCGACGACCCGGAGAAGGTCAAGGCGCTCGACCAGTCGCCGGTCACTGTGAACCTCACCGGCGAGACCCGCAAGAACGTCCTGTCCGTCCCCGTCAACGCCCTGCTGGCCCTCCCAGGAGGCGGTTTCGGCGTGGAGGTGGTCGAGAACGGCCGCGCCCGGGACGTGAAGGTGGAGCTCGGCATGTTCGCCGCGTGGAGGTCAGCGGCGGCGGGCTGCGCGAGGGCATGAAGGTCGGGGTGCCGTCCCTGTGAGCACGGTCGTACGGCTCTGCGGGGTCACCACGGAGTACGCGGGCGGCGTCACGGCGCTAGCCGGCGTGGACCTCACCGTCGGGCAGGGCGAGCTCGTCGGGATCGTCGGCCCGTCCGGGTCCGGCAAGTCGACGCTGCTGCACATCGTCGGCACCCTCGACCGGCCGACGGCGGGGAGCGTGGAGATCGCCGGGCACGACGTGGCGGCGCTGTCCGACCGGCGCCTGTCGGCGCTGCGCGCCCGGCACATCGGCTTCGTGTTCCAGGCGTTCCACCTGGTGCCGGGGGTGAGCGCCCAGGACAACGTCGCCGAAGGGCTCCTCTACTCGGGCCTGCCGCGCGCCCGGCGCCGGGCCCTGGCCGCCGAGGCGCTCGCCCGCGTGGGGCTCGCCGACCGGCTGAGGCACCGGCCGCACGAGCTGTCCGGCGGGCAGAAGCAGCGCGTCGCCATCGCGCGGGCGGTCGTCGGGCAGCCGGACCTGCTGCTGGCCGACGAACCGACCGGGGCGCTGGACTCGGCGTCCGGGGAGGCCGTCATGGAGCTGCTGCGCGACCTGAACGCGGAGGGCGCCACGATCGCCGTCATCACGCACGACACGGAGGTCGCGGACCGGCTGCCGCGCCGGGTGCGGATCCGGGACGGCCGGATCGTCGCGGACGTACGGGAGGTGGCGGCCTGATGTCCTCCCGTACGCGTACGGAGCTGACGGCGGCGAAGCCGAGGGCGGCACGGCTGAAGGCGGCGCGGCTCGGGCCGCGCGACGTCCTGCACGTGGGCTCCGCGGGGCTGCGCAGCCGGCCCGTGCGGATCGTGCTGTCCGCGCTCGGCATCGCCATCGGGATCGCGACGATGATCGCGGTGGTGGGGATCTCGGCGTCCAGCAAGGCGCAGTTGATGCGTCAGCTGGACGCGCTGGGCACGAACATGCTGGTGGCGACGCCCGGCGAGTCGATGTTCGCCGGGCAGGAGGTCAAGCTGCCGAAGGACGCGCCCGGGATGGTCGGCCGCATCGACGGCGTCGAACACGTCGGCGCGACGGGCGATGTGGCGCGGTCGGTGCGCCGCTCCGAGAAGATCCCGGAGGAGGAGACGGGCGGCATCGCGGTCAAGGCCGCCACGGAGGAGCTGCTGGAGGTGCTGCGCGGCGAGGTGGCCCGGGGCACCTGGCTGAACGGCGCCAACGGCCGCTATCCGGCGGTGGTGCTGGGCCATGTCGCCGCCGAACGGCTCGGCGTCACCGAGCCGGGCCGTCAGGTGTGGCTCGGCGACCGGTACTTCACGGTCGTCGGCATCCTCACCCCGCTGCCGCTCGCGCCGGAGATCGAGCGCTCGGCGCTGGTGGGCTGGTCGGCCGCGGAGGAGCTGCTCGGCTTCGACGGGCACCCGACGTCGGTGTACGAGCGGTCCACGGACGCGTCGGTACGGGACGTCCGCGCGGTGCTCGCGGCGACCGTGGACCCGCGCGGCCCGCAGAACGTGCGGGTGACCGACCCGTCGTCGGCGCTGCGAGCCAAGGCGGCGACGGAGGGCGCGTTCTCCACGCTGCTGCTGGGGCTCGGTGGCATCGCCCTGCTCGTGGGCGGGGTCGGGGTGGCCAACACCATGATCATCTCGGTGCTCGAGCGCCGCCACGAGATCGGCCTGCGCCGCTCGCTGGGCGCGACGCGGGGCCAGATCCGGGTGCAGTTCGTCACCGAGTCGCTGATGCTGTCGGGCCTCGGCGGCGTCGCGGGCGTGGCCCTCGGCGCGGCGGCGACGGGCGCGTACGCCGCCTCCGGCGGCCTGCCGTGGGTCGTCCCGCCCTGGGCGGTGGGCGGCGGCTTCGCCGCGACCCTGGCGATCGGCACGGTGGCGGGCCTGTACCCGGCGGTGCGGGCGGCCCGGCTGTCACCGACGCTGGCGCTGCACGCGGCGTAGCGCCCGGGCTGCGGGGCGGGGGCCCGGCGGTTCGGGACGTCTCAGGCGTCCCGTACCGACGCCAGGTCCACCGACCCCGCCACCCGTACCGCCACGCTCTCCGCGTACGCCGCGTCCGGTCGCTCGAAGGCGGGTCTGGCCGCGCAGCGGAGGAAGGTCACCACGCCCAGGGTGCGGCCCCGGCTGCGCAGGACCACGCAGAGGGCGTGGGCCGCGTCCCGGGGCCACTGGCGTTCCGCGGCCCAGGTCTCGGACGTGGCGCTGGCCCGTACCGAACCGGCGCGGTCCACCGCCTGGAGGGCCGGGTGGCCGGGGCCGTACCGCACGGGGATGCCCCCGCCCGCCACGCGCGCGACGGGGCCGGGCGCGCCGGAGGGCGACGCCGCCGCGCGGATGAGGCGTTCGCCCGGAGCCGGGGCGAGCGGGTCGGGCGGGTCGGGCGGGTCGAGCAGGTCGAGCACGACGTGGTCGGCGAATCCGGCGAGCGCGAAGTCCAGGTACACGGCCGCCGCCTGCATCGGGTCCTCGCACTCCGCCGCCGCCGCGCCCGCGCGGTGCAGCTGGCTGGAGCGGAACCGCAGCCGGTCGGCCTCCTGTTCCGCGAGCTTGGCCTCGGTCACGTCCTGGAACAGCCAGCCGACGCCCAGCGGCACCGGCTCCTCCGCGAGCGGGGACGCCAGCCGCAGGAAGCCGCTGCGCCAGCACCGCCGCCGCTCGCCCTCCGCCGTCCGCACGGTCACCCACAGCTCGGCGAGCCCCCGGGGCGCGCCCTGCGCCAGGACGTGCTGGAGCGCGCCCTCCAGCTCCTCCACGCCCTGCACGACCAGCTCGCCGAGCGGCCGCCCCAGCACCGCCGTACGCCCGGAGCCCAGCGCCCGGGCGGCGTGCGCGTTGACGACGGCGGGGCGCAGGTCGACGTCCACGAGCACGACGCCCCAGGCGGCGTCCTCGAACAGCGCCTCGCTGAGCGCGATGGACCGCTCCAGGTCGATCTGCGCGTGCACCTCGCTGAACGCGCAGTACACCCCCGCCGGGCGGCCGTCCGCGCCGCGCACACCGGCCGACTGCGTCCGTACGAGGACCCGCCCGCCGTCCTTGCGCAGCAGCGGGAACTCGTGCACCTGCCGCCCGGCCGCCCCCATGACCCCGGCCAGCCGCTTCCGCACCTCCTCGGCGTCCTCGGCCCGCGCGGCCCACCCGCCGAGCCCGGGCCGCCCGACGGCCTCCTCGGCGGTCCAGCCGAGGATCCGCTCGGCCTCGCGGTTCCAGTGGGTGACCACCCCTTCGGCGTCGAACGCACAGAGCGCCGCGTCCATCCCGTCCAGCAGCGCGGCGAGCAGCTCGTCCGATCCGCGCTCACCGGTCGCCGTCTCGCTCTTGGACGCAGTCATCCCGGCACCCCCTGCAGGACGTGTCCCAACCTGTTCTCCTGTACTCACCTGCGGTCATTGAACTGGAAGGTGACCCAGGACACAGCCCGTTCGCGAAAATGCGTTGTGCGGCCGCCGGACCCGTTCTTAGTGTGTGGGCACACAGGAAAGGAGGTGATCCGGAAGTGGTTTCTTTTCGGATGCGTGAGGTGACTGCGGGCTGAGGCCTGTTGTCGCACTCTGTGCAAAGGCGGCAGGCCTCCTGCCGTAATCCCCAGCAGTCACCGGCCCGCGGGCTCGTCGGCACATCCGGCCGACCCCTCCCTCCAGGAGGGACCAGAGCCCGCGGGCTTCTGCGTACCCGGGGCTCTGTTCTGAGTACGAGCCGCACGCGAGGATGAGTACGCGGCACGGTGCGGGCGGCCGGCCGCGGGCGGCAGCATGGCAGCCATGACGACCACGACTGACACCGCCGGGACGACCGACCCCTTCGCCCCCTCCACGGGCGCCCTGCGCATCTTCGCCGGGTTCGGGCTCCTGCTGCTCGTCGGCGCCTTCGCCGCGTTCCTCGTCATCGTCCTGAACCAGGCCTACAGCGGCGACGGCGCCAGCGGGCCCCTCCTCGTACCGGCGATGTGGTCGATGGGGTTCTCCGGGATCGTGGGGCTGGTGGCGCTGTGCGCGCCGCGGGACGCGCTCAGCCATCGCGGACGGCGCGGCGCGGTGTTCGCGCAGTACGCGCTGGCTTTCGGCGGACCGGTGCTGGCCGCGATCGACTTCGCGTGACCGGGTGAGGGGATCCCCTCAGGGCGAGAGGCGCTCCACGCGCCAGGAGGCGTCCTGCCTGACGTACCGCAGCCGGTCGTGCAGCCGGTTCTCGTGGCCCTGCCAGAACTCGACCGTCTCCGGGGCGACCCGGAAGCCGCCCCAGTGCGGCGGCACCGGCACCTGCTCGCCCTCCGGGTAGCGCGCCGCGAGCTCCTCGAAGCGGGCCAGCAGCTCCGCCCGCGAGGCGATCACGGACGACTGCTCGCTCGCCCAGGCGCCCAGCTGGGAGCCGTGCGGCCGGGTGCGGAAGTACGCGGCGGTCTCGTCGCGGCCCACGCGGGACGCCACGCCCGTGACGATGACCTGGCGGGCGACCGGGTGCCAGGGGAAGAGCAGCGAGAGGTACGGGTTGGTGTCGAGCTCCATGCCCTTGCGGGAGCCGTAGTTGGTGAAGAAGACGAAGCCCCGTTCGTCGTAGTGCTTGAGCAGCACCGTGCGCGACGAGGGGCGCCCGTCGGGCGAGGCCGTCGAGACGATCATGGCGTTCGGCTCGTGGATCACACCGCTGCCGGCCACTTCCTTGAACCAGCGGTCGAACTGGTCCATCGGCTCGGCCGCGAGGTCCGCCTCCAGGAACACGGCGGTGCGGTACTGCTCGCGCATGTCGGCGGGATCGAGAGCTGCTGGGTCGAGAGCGTCTGTCACGAAGCCCATCCTGCCTCAGGGGGTGCCTCGTGGATCATGCCGGGCTCGCGTCGCCTGGCACCGCAGTCTTCCCGGCACCGAGTGCCGGTAATCCTTCCTGCCCGGTTCGGCGCAGTGTGCCGGATGTCACGCTTCCCCGCATCGGGGGAACCCGACAGACTCATGGGCTGGGTCGCTGTTCCCTCCCTACGACGGTGCTGGATGACCACCTGCCGTACGGGGTATCACCGCACCCCCGGAAGACTCACCGGAACCGGAACTCTCACCGGAAGACTCACCTCACGAGGAGCCGCCTGATGTCCGACTTCGTACCCGGACTCGAAGGAGTCGTCGCGTTCGAGACGGAGATCGCCGAACCGGACAAGGAAGGCGGTGCGCTGCGGTACCGCGGCGTCGACATCGAGGACCTCGTCGGTCACGTCTCCTTCGGGAACGTGTGGGGCCTGCTGGTCGACGGGGCGTTCAACCCCGGCCTGCCGCCGGCCGAGCCGTTCCCGATCCCGGTGCACTCCGGCGACATCCGTGTCGACGTGCAGTCGGCGCTGGCCATGCTGGCCCCGGTGTGGGGCCTGAAACCGCTGCTCGACATCGACGAGGAGCAGGCCCGCGACGACCTCGCCCGCGCGGCCGTCATGGCGCTGTCGTACGTCGCCCAGAGCGCGCGCGGGCAGGGCCTGCCGATGGTGCCGCAGAGCGAGATCGACAAGGCCCAGTCCGTCGTCGAGCGGTTCATGATCCGCTGGCGCGGCGAGCCGGACCCGAAGCACGTCAAGGCCGTCGACGCGTACTGGACGTCCGCCGCCGAGCACGGCATGAACGCCTCCACCTTCACGGCCCGCGTCATCGCCTCCACGGGCGCCGACGTGGCCGCGGCCCTCTCGGGCGCCGTCGGCGCCATGTCGGGCCCGCTGCACGGCGGGGCGCCGTCCCGCGTCCTCGGCATGATCGAGGAGATCGAGCGCACCGGTGACGCCGGCGCGTACGTCCGCCAGGCCCTCGACAAGGGAGAGCGCCTCATGGGCTTCGGCCACCGCGTCTACCGCGCCGAGGACCCCCGCGCCCGCGTGCTGCGCCGCACCGCCAAGGAGCTCGGCGCGCCGCGCTTCGAGGTGGCGGAGGCGCTCGAGAAGGCCGCCCTGGAGGAGCTGCACAACCGCCGCCCGGACCGGGTCCTGGCGACGAACGTCGAGTTCTGGGCGGCGATCGTGCTGGACTTCGCGGAGGTCCCGGCGCACATGTTCACGTCGATGTTCACCTGCGCCCGCACGGCCGGCTGGAGCGCCCACATCCTGGAGCAGAAGCGCACCGGCCGTCTGGTCCGCCCCTCCGCCCGCTACGTGGGCCCGGGCCCGCGCAGCCCGCGCGAGATCGCCGGTTTCGAGGACATCGCCGACTGACGCCGGTCCCGATACGGCAACGGCGCCGGCCCCGCGCGGGGGTCGGCGCCGTTCGTGTACGTACGCGGGCTCAGAGGCTGATGAGCCGGACACGGTCACCGCAGAGGCGGGACATGTCGTCGATGTCGGACGTCAGCATGGCGACCGGCCGAGGCTGGCGCAGCGCCATCTCGGCGACCGTGGCGTCGATGGCGTACTTGTGGCCGTGCAGGCCGGTGTCCTTGAGCAGCCGGGCGGCGGCCCTGGCGGACTGCTCGGTGACGGGCTCGGCCTTGCAGCGGGACAGCAGCCACTGGAGGCGGGGCATGTTCACGCCCGCGTGCGCCACCTCGATGATGGTGTTGGCGCAGATGGCGAAGTCGGCGCCGTTGCCGTCGAACGCCTTCAGGAGTGCCGTGGTCTTGCGGTCCTCGGTGATCCAGGCGGACAGGCCCTCCGAGTCCAGGACGAGCGTCCTGATGTAAGGGTTCATGCCGCCCTGTCCAGGGGCACGTCGGGAGCGAGAGCTTCCGCGATCCTGGCACGCGCCTCCGCGAGCTCCTCCTCGGTGAAGGCGCCGTGCTCCTCCTCGTAACGCTCGAACTCCTGCCGCCGCAGCTCATGTCTGATCAGCTCGTCCACCGCCTCGGCCACGAAGGCCGACACGTTGTCCGTCAGCTTCTTCAGGATCTCCACATGCGTGCTGGGCAGCGTCACCGTGATACGCGTGGTCTCAGCCATGCTCCCCAGCGTACCGGAGATATGCATACCGGCAGTATGCATATCATCGGATCGTCAGCCCAGCACCTCGTCCAGCAGCTTCCCCCACTCCGCCACCACCCGGTCCCGCCGGGCCCGGTCGTCCGTCAGCAGGTTGGCGAGGCCGAGGCCGCGGGCCATGTCCAGGAGGCCCTGGACCGTCTCGCGGACGCCCGGGCGGGACTCGTCGGCGGCGAGGAGTTCGACCGCGATGCGGTGGGTCTCGCGGCCGACCTTCGCCTCCAGTTCGGTGACCCGGGGGCGCAGCTGCTCCTCGTTGGAGGCGGCCACCCACAGGTGCAGGGCCGCCCGGAACAGGGGACCTGTGTAGAGGTCCACGAGGGCCGCGACGACCGCCGCGCGGCCCTGGACGGGCAGGGCGCGCAGGGCGTGGGAGCGCTCCTCGGCGACGTACTCGACGGCCGCCGTGAAGAGGTCCTCGCGGGTCGGGAAGTGGTGCTGGGCGGCGCCGCGCGAGACGCCGGCGCGTTCGGCGACGACGGAGACGGTCGAGCCCGCCCAGCCGCGTTCGGCCAGGCAGGCCACGGCCGCCTCCAGGAGCCGCTGCCGGGTGGCCCGGCTGCGGTCCTGCTTCGGCGCCTTGGCGGCGTTCGGCGCCTTGGCCGTGGCGGTGGTGGTCACAACACCCATGCAGCGTCCCGTCGCTCCAGGAAGGCCGTCATCCCCTCGCGTGCCTCCGCCGAGGCGAAGAGCGAGGCCGAGCGCTGTACGAGATCCTCCGCATCGCGCTCGAAGGTTTCCAGCACCCTAGCCGTGACCAGCCGCTTGCTCTCCGCCAGCCCCTGCGGTGAGCCCCGCCGCAGCCCGTCCAGGACGGGGGCGAGAGCGGCGTCCACGTCGTCCCCGACGACGGTGACGAGCCCGATCCGGGCCGCCTCCGCCGCGTCGAACCGCTCCCCGGTCAGGTAGTACCGGCTCGCGGCCGCCGGGTCGAGGCGCGGCAGCAGCGTCAGCGAGATGACGGCCGGCGCCACCCCGAGGCGGGCCTCCGTGAGCGCGAAGTCGGCCTCCGCCCCGGCCGCCACGATGTCGCAGGCCCCCACCAGGCCGAGGCCCCCGGCCCGTACGTGCCCGGTCACGCGTGCCACCACCGGCTTGGGCAGCTCCACGATCGCCCGCAGCAGCGCCACGAAGGTGTACGGGCTGGGCGGCGCCTTCAGGTCCGCGCCCGCGCTGAACGTCGGCCCCGCGTGCGTGAGCACCACCGCCCGCACCGCGGGGTCCTTGCCGCAGGCCTCCAGCGCCTCCGCCAGCTCGCCGACGACCCGCGCGGAGAGCGCGTTGCGGTTGTCCGGCGAGTTCAGCGTCAGGGTGGTGATGCCGCGCTCGTGCGCGGTGGTGACGAGACTGGTCATGTGCCTTCTCGCTCCCTCGGTTCCCTCAGTTCGCGCCGGAGGATCTTCCCCGAGGCCGCCCTCGGTACGCCGTCGACGAATGCGACCCGCCGGATCTTCTTGTACGGGGCCACCTTCCCGGCCACGAAGGCGATGATGTCGTCGGCCGTCGGTTCGGTGGCGCCGGGCTGCCGTACGACGTACGCCTTCGGCACCTCGTTGCCGTCCTCGTCGTACACGCCGATCACCGCCGCGTCCGCGATGGACTCGTGCGTCAGCAGCAGCGCCTCCAGCTCGGCCGGGGCGACCTGGAAGCCCTTGTACTTGATCAGCTCCTTGACGCGGTCGACGACGTACAGCCAGCCGTCGGCGTCGACGCGCCCCACGTCGCCGGTGTGCAGCCACCCCTCCGCGTCGATCATCGCGGCCGTCGCGTCCGGACGGCCCAGGTAGCCCTTCATCACCTGCGGCCCCCGGATCCAGATCTCGCCCTCCTCCCCCGCGCCCAGGTCCTTGCCCGGGTCGTCGAGGGACACGATCCGCATCTCGGTGCTGGGCAGCAGCTTGCCGACGGCGCCCGGCGGGGTGTCGGGGGCCGTCAGCGGCACCACGTGTGTGGCGGGAGACAGTTCCGTCATGCCGTACGCCTGCCGTACGGGCGGCAGCCCGAGCCGCGCCGCACAGGCCCGGGCGAGGTGCGCGTCGAGCGGGGCGGCGGCGCTGAGGACGTACTCCAGCGACGACAGGTCGTACCGCTCGACCGCCGGGTGCTTGGCGAGCGCGAGGACGACCGGCGGGGCCACGTACAGGCCGTTGACGCGGTGCTTCTCGATCGTGCCGAGGAACTGGTCCAGTTCGAAGCGCGGCAGCACGACCACGGTGGCGCCGTGCCGCAACGGCGCGTTCATCAGAGCGGTAAGGCCGTAGATGTGGAAGAACGGCAGGATGGCGAGGATCCGGTGGCCGGGTCCCACCGGCACCAGCGGGTCCAGCTGCGCCAGGTTGGTGGCGATCGAGCGGTGGGTGAGCATGACGCCCTTGGGCACGCCCGTCGTCCCCGAGGAGTAGGGCAGGACGGCGACGTCCTCGTCCGGGTCGATCGCGACGGACGGTTCCGGCGCCGTCGAGCCCAGCATGTCCAGGACGGAACGGTGCCCTTCCGCCTGGTCGCAGACGAAGATCTCGCGGACGTCCGTTCCGCGCGCGGCGCGCCGGGCCGTCTCCAGGAGCGGCGAGACGGTGACCATCCAGCGGGCGGCGGAGTCCCGCAGCTGCCGGCCGACCTCCTCGGCCGTCGCCAGCGGGTGGAGGGTGGTGACGGACGCGCCGGCGCGTGTCGCCGCGTAGAAGACGGCCGGGTAGACGACGGTGTTCGGGCTGTGCAGCGCCAGCACGTCGCCCTTGCGGACGCCCGCCTCCGCGAAGGCGGCGGCGATCCGGCGGTGGTACGTGTCGAGCTGGGCGTACGTGACGGACAGGTCGCCCGTGCCGTCGACGAGGGCGACGGTGTCGCCGTACGAGGGGGCGTTGCCCAGCACGGCGTCGTGGATGGGGAGAGACAGGCGTGGGACGTCCGCGTACTCGCTGTGGAACACCATGAACGGCTCCTGTCGGTACGACTCAGTACGACTTGGGCAGGCCGAGGGTCTGGTGGGACACGTAGTTCAGAATCATTTCCCGGCTGACGGGGGCTATCCGTGCCACGCGCGAGGCGGTGATGAGCGAGGCGAGGCCGAACTCGCGGGTGAGGCCGTTTCCGCCGAGAGTGTGGACGGATTGGTCGACGGCCCGCACGCACGCCTCGGCGGCGGCGTACTTGGCCATGTTGGCGGCCTCGCCCGCGCCGACGTCGTCGCCCGCGTCGTACAGGCCGGCCGCCCGCTGCATCATCAGGCGAGCCAGCTCCAGTTCGATGTGGACCTGGGCGAGGGGGTGGGCGATGGCCTGGTGGGCGCCGATGGGGGCCTTCCACACCTGGCGCTCCTTCGCGTACGCGACCGCCCGCGCGACCGCGTAGCGGCCCATGCCGACGGCGAAGGCGGCGGTCATGATGCGCTCGGGGTTGAGACCGGCGAAGAGCTGCAGCAGGCCCGCGTCCTCGTCACCGACGAGCGCGTCCGCCGGCAGCCGTACGTCGTCCAGCGTCAGCTCGAACTGCTTCTCGTGGGCGTGCAGTTCCATGTCGATGGGGCGGCGGCCGAAGCCCGGCGCGTCGCGCGGGACGACGAACAGGCACGGCTTGAGTTTCCCCGTGCGGGCGTCCTCCGTCCGGCCCACGATCAGCGTCGCGTCGGCGATGTCGACACCCGAGATGAACACCTTGCGGCCGGTGAGGACCCAGTCGTCGCCGTCGCGGCGCGCGGTGGTGGTGATGCGGTGCGAGTTGGAGCCCGCGTCGGGCTCCGTGATGCCGAACGCCATGGTGCGGCTGCCGTCGGCGAGCCCCGGCAGCCAGCGCCGCTTCTGCTCGTCCGTGCCGAAGCGGGCGATGACCGTGCCGCAGATCGCCGGGGACACCACCATCATCAGCAGCGGGCAGCCCGCCGCGCCCAGCTCCTCCAGGACGATGGACAGCTCGGCCATGCCGCCGCCCCCGCCGCCGTACTCCTCGGGGAGGTTCACGCCGAGGTAGCCGAGCTTGCCGGCCTCGGCCCACAGGGCGTCGCGGGACTCGGGGTCGTGGGTGCGTCCGTGGCGCCGCCCGAGGGCGGCGACGGCGGTGCGCAGGGCGGTGTGCTCGCTAGTTTCGATCATGCTGATCCTCCGGTACGTCCTGTACGACGGCGAGCAGGGCACCGACCTCGACCTGGCGGCCGGGGACGGCATGGAGCGCGGTGAGCGTGCCGGAGGCGGGAGCGGCGATGCGGTGCTCCATCTTCATGGCCTCCAGCCAGACGAGCGGCTGCCCGGCCTCGACCCGGGCCCCGGGCTCGACGTCGGCGACCCGGACGACGGTGCCGGGCATGGGCGCGAGCAGCGAGCCGGGCGCGGTGCGCTCGGCGGGATCGGTGAAGCGGGGGTGGGCGGTCAGCCGGTACGGCCCCGCGTACACGGTGCCGTCGCCGTACGCGGCGACCTCGAAACGCCGGACGACGCCGTCGACTTCGAGGCTCACGCGCTCGGGCGACACGGCCACCACGCGCGTGTGCGGGTGGGACTCGACGGTGAACCCGCCGTCGCGGGTGGGGCGGTAGCGGACCTCGTGGTCGCCGTACCGGGCACTCTGCGGCTGCGACGGTACGTTGCGGAAGGCGCCGAACCGGCTCCCCGTGCGTACGGCGTCCGCGAGGGCGGCGGCCACGGCCGCGTCGGCCTCTCCCGGTGCGGGCGCGGTCAGTTCGGGCAGGTGCCGCTCGTAGAAGCCGGTGTCGAGCCGTCCCGCCACGAAGTCCGGGTGCCGCAAGGACCGTACGAGCAGGTCCCGGTTGGTGACCGGCCCGTGTACTCGGGCGCGCGCCAGGGCGTGGGCCAGCTTGCGGACGGCTTCCTCGCGGGTGGGCGCGTGGGTGATCACCTTGGCGAGCATGGCGTCGTAGTGCGTGCCCACGGTGTCCCCGGCGGCGTACCCGGCGTCCACGCGGAGCCGGTCGCCCTCCGGGAGGTCCAGCGCGTGCACCACGCCCGACTGCGGGGCCCAGTCCCGGGCCGGGTCCTCCGCGTACAGGCGGGCCTCCACGGCGTGGCCCGAGGGGGCGGGCGGCTCGGGCGGGAGCGCGGCGCCCTCCGCGACGGCGAGCTGGAGAGCGACGAGGTCCAGGCCGAAGACGGCTTCCGTGACGGGGTGTTCGACCTGGAGGCGGGTGTTCATCTCCAGGAAGTACGCCCGGTCGCCGGAGACCAGGAACTCGACCGTGCCCGCGCCCACGTACCCGACCGCCCGCGCCGCCGCCACCGCCGAGGTGTGCAGCGTCTCGCGCAGCTCCAGGCCCAGCCCCGGCGCCGGGGCCTCCTCGACGACCTTCTGGTGCCGTCGCTGGAGCGAGCAGTCGCGGGTGCCGAGCGCCCACACGGTGCCGTGGGTGTCGGCGAGGACCTGGACCTCGACGTGGCGGCCCCGCTCGACGTACGGCTCCGCGAACACCTCGCCGTCGCCGAACGCCGAGCGGGCCTCGGCGGTGGCCGCCGCCAGCTCGCCGGGGAGCGCGGCCAGGTCCCGGACGACCCGCATGCCCCGGCCGCCGCCGCCCGCCGCCGCCTTGAGGAGCAGGGGGAGGTCCTCCGGGGTGGCCACCGCCGGGACCACGGGGGCGAGGAGCGGCACTCCCGCCGCCGCCATCAGCTCCTTCGCGCGCGTCTTGGACGCCATGGTCTCGATCGCCTTGGGCGGCGGGCCCACCCACGTGAGACCGGCGTCCAGCACGGCCCGCGCGAAGTCGGCGTTCTCGGACAGGAAGCCGTACCCGGGGTGGACGGCGTCCGCGCCCGCCGCGAGGGCGGCCTTCACGATCAGGTCGCCGCGCAGATAGGTGTCGGCGGGTGCCGCTCCCGGCAGCCGTACGGCCGTGTCGGCCTGCCGTACGTGCAGGGCGGACGCGTCCGGGTCCGCGTACACCGCCACCGTGTCGATGCCGAGCGAGCGGCAGGTGCGGAAGACGCGGCAGGCGATCTCCGCGCGGTTGGCGACGAGAAGAGAGGAGATCATCAGGGCCTCACATCCGGAAGACGCCGAAGCCGCCGCGCGCGCCTTCGACCGGGGCGGTGTGGATCGCCGACAGGCACAGGCCGAGCACGGTGCGCGTGTCGCGCGGGTCGATGACCCCGTCGTCGTACAGCCGCCCCGACAGGAACATCGGCAGCGACTCGGCCTCGATCTGCTGCTCCACCATGGCGCGCAGCGCGGCGTCCGCCTCGTCGTCGTACGGCTGCCCCTTGGCGGCCGCCGACGCGCGGGCGACGATCGACAGGACGCCGGCGAGCTGCTGGGGGCCCATGACGGCGGACTTGGCGCTGGGCCAGGCGAAGAGGAACCGGGGGTCGTAGGCGCGGCCGCACATGCCGTAGTGGCCGGCGCCGTACGAGGCGCCCATGAGCACGGAGAGGTGCGGGACACGGGAGTTGGCCACCGCGTTGATCATCATCGCGCCGTGCTTGATGATGCCGCCCTGTTCGTACTCCTTGCCGACCATGTAGCCGGTGGTGTTGTGCAGGAAGAGGAGCGGGATGGCGCGCTGGTTGGCCAGCTGGATGAACTGGGCCGCCTTCTGGGACTCGGCGGAGAACAGCACGCCCTGGGCGTTGGCGAGGATGCCGACCGGATAGCCGTGCAGCCGCGCCCATCCCGTGGTGAGCGAGGGCCCGTACAGCGGCTTGAACTCGTCGAAGTCGGAGCCGTCGACGATCCGGGCGATGACCTCGCGCGGGTCGAAGGGGGTCTTCAGGTCCCCGGGCACGATGCCGAGGAGCTCCTCCGGGTCGTACTTCGGCGGTTCGGCCGGGCCCGGGTCGGGGTGCGCCTTGCGGTGGTTGAGGCGGGCGACGATCCGGCGGGCCTGGCGGATGGCGTCCGGCTCGTCGACGGCGTAGTGGTCGGCGAGGCCCGACACGCGCGCGTGCATCTCGGCGCCGCCGAGGGACTCGTCGTCGCTCTCCTCGCCGGTGGCCATCTTCACGAGCGGCGGGCCGCCGAGGAAGACCTTCGACCGCTCCTTGATCATGACGGTGTGGTCGGACATGCCGGGCACGTAGGCGCCGCCCGCCGTCGAGTTGCCGAAGACGACGGCGACGGTCGGGATCCCGGCGGCGGACAGGCGGGTGATGTCCCGGAAGAGCGCCCCGCCGGGGATGAAGATCTCCTTCTGGGAGGGCAGGTCGGCGCCGCCGGACTCGACGAGCGCGATGCACGGCAGCCGGTTGGCGTACGCGATCTCGTTGGCGCGCAGGGCCTTCTTCAGCGTCCAGGGGTTGGACGCGCCACCTCGTACGGTCGGGTCGTTGGCGGTGATCAGGCACTCGACGCCCTCGACGACGCCGATGCCGGTGACGATCGACGCGCCGACGGCGTAGTCGCTGCCCCAGGCGGCGAGCGGCGACAGCTCCAGGAACGGCGCGCCGGGGTCGAGGAGCAGCTCGACGCGCTCGCGGGCGAGGAGCTTGCCCCGCGCGCGGTGGCGTGCGACGTACTTGGGGCCGCCGCCCGCCAGCGCCTTGGCGTGCTCGGCTTCCAGCTCGGCCAGCTTGGCGAGCATGGCCTCGCGGTGCGCGGCGTAGTCGGGCTCGGCGGTGTCCAGGCGCGAGGGGAGCACGGTCACAGCAGGGCCTCCGGGATGTCGAGGTGGCGGGCGCGCAGCCATTCGCCGAGGCCCTTGGCCTGGGGGTCGAAGCGGGCCTGGGCGGCGACGCCCTCGCCGAGGAGGCCCGTCACGACGAAGTTCAGCGCGCGCAGGTTCGGCAGGACGTGCCGTACGACGTCCAAGGGCGCGGCCTCCGGGAGCAGTTCGCGCAGCCGGTCGGCGGTGAGGGTGTGGGCGAGCCAGCGCCAGGCCGCGTCCGTGGTCGCCCACACCCCGACGTTGGCGTCACCGCCCTTGTCGCCGCTGCGGGCCCCGGCGACCAGCCCGAGCGGGGCGCGCCGTACGGGGCCGGGCGGCAGGGGCTCGGGGAGCGGGGGTTCCGGTACGTCGGCCAGGCTCCGCGTCCGTGCGGGCGCCGGGATCGTGACGCGCTCGCCGTCGGGCAGCACGGCGGTGTGCGTGACCGTGCCCGCGTCGACGTACCCGGCCTCGAAGACGCCGTACGGGGTGCCCTTGCCCGGGGGCGCCGTCACGTGGAAGCCGGGGTAGCTGCCGAGCGCGAGCTCGATCGCCGCGCCGCTCACCGCCCGCCCCACCGCCTCGGGGTCGGTGTCGCGGACGACGAGCCGCAGCAGGGCGCTGGCCGTCTCCTCGGTGGCGGCGTCCTCCCGGTCGGTACGGGCGAGCTCCCAGCGCACCTCGGCCGGTTTCACGGGGAGCGCGTCCTCGACCTGCGCCCGCACCAGCCGGGCCTTGGCCTCGATGTCGAGGCCCGTGAGCACGAACACGACCTCGTTGCGCCAGCCGCCGAGCCGGTTCACGCCAACCTTCAGCGTCGGGGGCGGCGGCTCGCCCCGTACGCCGGAGATCCGGACCCGGTCCGGCCCGTCCGGGACGAGGCGTACGGTGTCCAGCCGGGCCGTCGCATCGGGGCCCGCGTACCGGGCCCCCGCCGTCTCGTAGAGCAGTTGGGCGGTGACCGTTCCGACGTCCACGAAGCCGCCCGTACGGTCGTGTTTCGTGATGACGCAGGACCCGTCCTCGTACAGCTCGGCCAGGGGAAAACCGGGCCTGCGCACGTCGTGTCCCTCGAAGAAGGCGTAGTTGCCGCCGGTCGCCTGCGTCCCGCACTCCAGGACGTGCCCGGCGACGACCGCGCCCGCGAGCCGGTCGTACTCCTCGGGCCCCCAGCCGAACCACCAGGCGGCGGGCCCGCAGACGAGCGCCGCGTCCGTGACCCGGCCGGTGACCACCACGTCCGCGCCGCCGCGCAGGCAGGCCGCGATGCCGCCGCCGCCGAGGTACGCGTGCGCCGCCAGGACCCCGTCGCGCGGCGCGGGCAGCCGGTCGCCCTCCACGTGCGCGACGCGCACCTCCGGCAGGCCCAGCCGGGCGGCCAGCGCGCGCAGTTCCTCCGCGAGCGACGCCGGGTTGAGGCCGCCGGCGTTGGTCACGATCTTCACGCCGCGCTCGTGGGCGAGCCCGAGGCCCTCCTCCATCTGGCGCAGGAAGGTCTTGGCGTACCCGAGCGCCGGGTCCTTCATCCGGTCGCGGGCGAGGAGGAGCATGGTCAGCTCGGCGAGGTAGTCGCCGGTGAGGACGTCGAGCTCGCCGCCGGTGAGCATCTCGCGCACGGCGTCGAAGCGGTCGCCGTAGAAGCCGGAGGCGTTCCCGATCCGCAGCACGCTCACTGGGTGTCCGCCTTGGGCGCGCGGCCCGGTCCGGCCGGTCCCGCGAAGGCCTGCGCGATGTCGAGCCAGCGGTCGGCCTCGGCGCCCTCGGCCCGTACGGCCACGTCGTCGCGGTGGGCCCGCTGGGTGACCAGCAGGCAGAAGTCCAGGGCGGGCCCGGTCACGTGCTGGTCGGCGTCCTTGGGCCCGTACGTCCACAGTTCGGTGCCGTCCGGCGCGGTGAGCTCCACCCGGAAGGGCTCGGCGGGCGGTGTCAGCCCGCGTACGGCGTAGGCGTAGTCGCGGGCCCGTACGCCGATCCAGGCGACGTGCCGAAGGCGCGCGGTCGGCTCCCGTACGGCTCCGAGGGCGTCGGCGACGTCCTGGCCGTGCGCCCAGGTCTCCATCAGGCGGGCGGTGGCCATGGCTCCGGCGCTCATGGGCGGCCCGTACCAGGGGAAGCGGGCGCCGGGGGGCGCGGCGCGCAGCGCGTGCTGGAGGCGCTCGCGCCCCTCCCGCCAGCGGGCGAGCAGCTCGTACGGGGGCCCGGCCGCCCCCTCCTCCGCCCCCTCGTCGACGAAGGTGTCGGGCGCCTTGAGCGCCTCTTCGACATGCGCCGCGAACGCCTCCGGGTCGGTGACGGCGAGCAGGGCCGCGGCGTCGGTCCACGCGAGGTGCGCGATCTGGTGGGCGACGGTCCAGCGGGGCGCGGGGGTGGGCGTGGCCCAGCGGTCCGGTTCCAGGTGCGCGACCAGCCGGTCGAGCTCCTCGCTCTCGTCGCGTAGATCGTCCAGCAAGGCGTGGGACACGGTGCGCTCCCTCCGGGACACGGGCACGGAAAACGCGGTGCGTGCCCCGGAGCATGGCAGCGCCCGGAGAAACAAGCAAGCGTGCTTGCTTTACTTTTTACGGGCGCCCCGGCGCGCCTGCGACCGCACGGCCCCCATGCTGGCCGCGACGACCAGCGCGATCGCCAGCGCGTCGGTGAGGGACATGGCCTGGCTCAGCACCAGGAACCCGGCGGTGGCGGCGATCGCCGGCTCCAGGCTCATCAGGATCGCGAACGTCGGCGCGGGCAGGCGGCGCAGCGCCAGCAGTTCGAGGGTGTACGGCAGGACGGACGACATCAGCGCGACCGCGAGGCCCAGGCCGATGGTCGACGGCACGAGGAGCTTGCTCCCGGCCTCGGCGATGCCGAGCGGCAGCGTCAGCACCGCGCCCACGGCCATCGCCAGCGCCAGCCCGTCGGCCTGCGGGAAGCGCCGTCCGGTACGCGCGCTGAAGAGGATGTACGCGGCCCACATGGCGCCCGCCGCCAGCGCGAACACCGCGCCCAGCGGGTCCAGCCGGTCGAAACCGCCGCCGCTCAGCAGGACCACTCCGGCCAGCGCGAGCGCGGCCCAGACGACGCTGACCAGCCTCCGTGAAGCGACCACCGACAGCACGAGCGGCCCGAGCACCTCCAGGGTGACGGCGGCGCCCAACGGGATGCGGTCGATGGACAGGTAGAAGAGGACGTTCATCGCGGCCATGGCGGCGCCGAAGGCGACGACCGTGCCCCAGTCGGCGCGCCGGTACCCGCGCAGCCGGGGCCGGCAGACCAGGAGCAGGACGACGGCGGAGAGCAGCAGCCGCAGCGTGACGACCCCGATGGCCCCGGCGCGCGGCATGAGCAGCACGGCGACGGCCGCCCCGAACTGCACGGACAGCCCGCCCGCCACCACCAGCGCGACCGGCCCGAGCGCACCGCGCCTCCCGGGGGCCCGGTCGGGGTGCGCGGCGGAGACCTCGGGGAGCGCGACGGCGGAGGCGTCGGCGACCGCCGCGTCCGGGCGTGCGGTGTCGTTCACCGGGGGAACCTCGACTTCTTTCTCTTCGGCAAGTGCATCAGATTGCACCCCTAGTCAAACACACTGCACCGAAACGTGGGTCTCCCTCTCTCCACGGTAAGCGGGGGCTTCAGCTCCCGAGCCCCTCCGCCAGCACCTCCGCCAGATGCCTGCCCCGCCGCCCCGCGAGCTGCTCCAGCTGCGTGCGGCAGGAGAAGCCGTCCGCGAGGAGTTCGGTGCCGGGGGCGGCGGCGCGGACGGCCGGGAGGAGCTGGTCCTCGGCGCAGGCCGCGGACACCGCGTAGTGGCCGCGTTCGAAGCCGAAGTTGCCGGCGAGGCCGCAGCAGCCGCCGCTCAGGTCGCCCGTCAGGCCCGCGCGCTCGCGCAGGCGGCGTTCGGCGGCGTCGCCGAGGACCGCGTGCTGGTGGCAGTGGGTCTGGCCCGCGACCGGGCGGTCCAGGCGCGGGGGCCGCCAGTCGGGGGCGTACTCCTCCAGGGCCTGGGCGAAGGTGCGTACGGAGTCGGCCAGGCGGCGGGCGCGCGGGTCGTCGGGGAGGAGCTCCGGCAGGTCGGTCCTCAGGGCGGCGGCGCAGCTCGGTTCGAGGACGACCACGGGCTTGCCCGCGAGGGGCTCCATGGTGTCGAGCGTGCGGCGCATGACCGTACGGGCCCGGTCGAGCCGGCCCGTGGAGACGTACGTCAGGCCGCAGCAGACCCGACCGGGCGGGAGGGCCGGGTTCAGGCCCGCCGCCTCCAGGACCGCGACGGCCGCGCGGCCCACGGAGGGCGAGAGGTGGTTGGTGAAGGTGTCGGGCCAGAGGAGCAGGTCGCCGGCCTCGGTCCCGCGGCGCCGGAACCAGCGTGTGAACGTCTGCGGCGCCAGCCGCGGGAGGTCCCGCTCCGGGGCGATGCCCGCCAGCCGCTTCGCGACCGCCGCCAGCGGGCGTACCCGGGCGGCGGCGTTGAGGACCGGCGCTATGGGCGCGGCGAGGCGGAGCCACTGCGGGAGCCCGCCCATCGTGTAGTGGGCGGCGGGGCGGAGCCGTCCCGCGTAGTGGTGGTGCAGGAACTCCGCCTTGTACGTCGCCATGTCGACGCCCACCGGGCAGTCGCTGCGGCAGCCCTTGCACGACAGGCACAGGTCGAGCGCCTCGCGCACCTCCGGCGAGCGCCAGCCGTCGCGCACCACCTCGCCCGCCAGCATCTCGTGCAGCAGCCGGGCGCGCCCGCGCGTGGAGTGCTCCTCCTCGCCGGTCGCGCGGAACGACGGGCACATCACGCCCGCGCCCCGGTGCGGCCCGGCCACGCGGCACTTGGCGACGCCGACGCAGCGCCGTACGGCGGTGGCGAAGTCCCCGCCGTCCTGCGGGTAGCCGAAGGCCACGGCCACGGGCTCGCGCGGCAGGACGTCGAAGCGGAGGCTCTCGTCGAGGCGGGCGGGCCGGGCGAGCATGCCCGGGTTCATGCCGCCGTCCGGGTCCCACAGGTCCTTGAACCGGCCGAAGAGGCCCGTCAGTTCGTCCCCGTACATCCTCGGCAGCAGCTCCGCGCGCGCCTGCCCGTCGCCGTGCTCGCCGGAGAGGGACCCGCCGTGCGCGACGACGAGGTCGGCCAGCTCCTCCGAGAACCGCCGGAAACGCCGTACGCCCTCCGCCGACACCAGGTCGAAGTCGATACGGGCGTGGACGCAGCCCTCGCCGAAGTGGCCGTACGGCGTGCCGCGCAGGCCATGGGCGGCGAGCAGCGCGCGGAAGTCGCGCAGGTACGGGCCGAGGCGCGCGGGCGGTACGGCGCAGTCCTCCCAGCCGGGCCACGCCTCGGCGCCCTCGGGGGTGCGCGTGGCGGTGCCGGCGGCGTCCTCGCGCACCCGCCACAGGATGCGCTGGGCGGCCGGGTCGGTGACGACGCGGGCGTCCACGGCGTCGGCGGCGCGCACCAGCGCCTCGGCGTGGGCCCAGGCATCCGCCGGGGTCGCGCCGCCCGTCTCGACGAAGAGCCACGCGCCGCCCCGGGGCAGCGCGGCGCGCGCGGCCGGGTCCCGGACCAGGTCCTCCGCCATGCCCTCGACCGTGAGCGGCCCGTGCGGCAGCAGACCGGACGCCGCCTCGGCGGCCGCGCTCTCGTCGGCGTACCCGAGGACGGCCAGCGCCCGCGCCGGCGGCGACTCGACCAGCCGTACGGTCGCCTCGGTCACCACCCCCAGGGTCCCCTCGCTGCCGCAGAAGGCGCGGGCGAGGTCGGTGCCGCGCTCGGGGAGGAGGGCGTCGAGGGCGTAACCGGAGATGCGGCGCGGCAGGCCGGGCGGGAAGCCCGTGCGGATGGCGGCAAGGTTCCCGCCGACCAGCTCCGCCAGCCCGTCCGGCGCGCCGTCCCACCCGCGCCCCAGGCGCCGTTCGGCGCCCCCTCCGTACGTCACGACCGCCAGGGCGCGGACGTTGTCGGCCGTGGTCCCCCAGGCCACCGAGTGGGCCCCGCAGGCGTTGTTGCCGATCATTCCGCCGAGGGTGCAGCGACTGTGTGTCGAGGGGTCCGGCCCGAAGGTCAGGCCGTACGGGCGCACCGCCGCGCGCAGCTCGTCCAGGACCACGCCCGGCTGCACCACCGCCGTGCGCGCCTCCGGGTCCACGGCGAGGATGCCCCGCATGTGGCGGGTGAAGTCCAGCACCACCCCGGTCCCGGTGGCCTGCCCGGCGGTCGACGTCCCGGCGCCGCGCGGGACGACGGGCACGCCGTGCGCCCGGCACACCTCCAGCGCGGCCGCCACGTCCGCCGCGTCGCGGGGCGCGACGACCCCGACCGGGACGCGGCGGTAGTTGGACGCGTCCATGGTGTGCAGCGCGCGGGCCGCGGTCCCGAAGTCCACGTCCCCGCGCAGGGCGGCGCGCAGTGCGCCTGACAGGTCCTTGTGCCGCCGGTCGCTCATGGGGTCAGGATGCCTCGCCTCTCCCCGGCCCGCGATCACGAAGCGCATGGACGATGAAAGAAATCCTCAACGGACCTTTCCCAACTGATCGTCAGCTCTCCTATAGTGACCAGGAATTTGCCGCTCCCCGGCACCCCGGACCCCGCCCCACCCCCGCCCCGAGGACTGACGACGTGCGCCTTTCCCTCCTCCGCCCGGTACGGGCTCCGCTGGTGTGGGGCCCGGCCGCGGCCGCCGTGCTGGCGACGGCCGCGTACACCCTCGGCGCCACGCGCCGGCCGCGTACGGACAACGCGGCGCTCGCCGCCGAGGCCGCCCGCGCCCGCGGAGCCGTGGACCGCGCCCGGGAGGAAGCCGACCGCGCCCGCGAGGAGGCAGACCGGGCCCGGGAGGAAGCCGACCGCGCCCGTGCCGAGGCGGAAGCCGCCCGCGAGGAGGCCCGGCGCAGCGAGCGGAACCGGGCCGCCGCCGTGGCCGCCTGCGCCAACGCCGCCGGGCGCATGCAGGCCCTCGCCACGAGCATGCTCGCCGACCTGCGCGAGATGGAGCACCGGCACACCGACGAGGACGTCCTCGCCGACCTGCTCCACCTCGACCACCGCACCGCGCAGGCCGGGCGCCTCGCCGACTCCCTGGCCGTCCTCACCGGCGCCCGCTCGGGCCGCCGCTGGGCGAAGCCGATCGTCATGGAGTCCATCCTGCGCGGCGCCATGGGCCGGATCGGCGGCTACCAGCGCGTACGGCTCCACTCCACCACGGACGCGGCGATCGCCGGCCACGCCGCCGAGGGCGTCATGCACGCCCTCGCCGAACTCCTCGACAACGCCGTCACCTTCTCGCCGCCCACCGCCGAAGTGCACGTGTACGTCGAGGAGGTGCCGTCCGGTCTCGTCGTCTCCGTCGAGGACAGCGGGCTGGTGATGAGCGAGGTGCAACTGCGCCGCGCCGAGCGCGCCGTCAGCACGGACCACACCGACCTGAGCGGCTTGTCCGGGACGCGGCTCGGCCTCGCCGTCGTCGGCCGGCTCGCCCGCAAGCACGGCCTGACCGTCTCCTTCCGGCCCTCCGCACGCGGCGGCACCGGCGTGGTGGTGACGGTTCCGCAGGAGCTGATCACGCGCGTACGCGTCCAGGACGGCAAGGACGTGAGGGACGTCAAGCACGTCCAGGACCCGGCGCCCCGGAACACCGCGCAGGCCGCTCCCGAGCCCGCCGCCCCCGAGCTCGGCGAGAGCGGCCTGCCCAAGCGCCGCCGCGGCCGTACCCTCGCCGCCGCCCGGCCCGCCGCGGCGGCCCCGGCGGCCAAGGCGGCCACGGAACCCGCCGCCCCCCGCCCGGCCGACGCGGCCGCCGCCACCCGCTTCCACAGCTTCCGCCAAGCGGTACGCACCACCACGGAAGGCACCCCCGAATGAGCACTGCCACGACCGACGAGAAGCTCAACTGGCTGCTGGAGGGCCTCCTCGAGCGCACGCCCGGCGCCCGCCACGCCCTCGTCCTGTCCCGCGACGGCCTCAAGCTGTGCCGTACCCCCGAGCTCTCCGTCGACCAGGCCGACCACCTGGCCGCCATCGCGGCGGGCATCCAGTCCCTGTCGCACGGCGCCTCCGTCGAGTTCGGCGACGGGAGCGGCGGCGTACGGTCCGCGATGGCGGAGTTCTACGGCGGCGTCCTGCTGATCGTCGAGGCGGGCGAGGGCGCGCACCTCGCCGTGGTCGCCGCCGAGGACGCCGACGTCGGCCTGGTCGGGCACGCCATGAGCGAGCTGGTCGAGCAGCTCGGCGAGCACCTGCGCGCCGAGCCCCGCACACCGTGAGTCCGGGCAGCCACAGGGACGAGTCGCCGGACCGGCTGTACACCCTCACCGGCGGCCGCGCCCGCTCCGGGCCGGACTCGCCGTTCGACCTGGTGACCCTCGTGGTCGCCGAGTCCGAGCCGGTGCCCGGCATGCAGTCCGAGCACGCCGCCATCCTGCGCATGTGCCGCCGCCCCACGGCGGTCGTCGAGGTCGCCGCCGAACTCGCCCTGCCGGTGAGCATCGTCCGCATCCTGCTCACCGACCTGCTCGGTACGGGACGGATCAGCGCCCGCCACCCGCGTACGTCCGCGGCGGCGTCCTCGTCCTCGTACGCACTTCCCGACCCCGACATCCTGGAGCAGGTGCTCGTTGGACTCCGCAACCTCTGACGCTTCCTCAGACGCCTCGCAACGGGCGCCCTTGCGCGACACCGCCGACAACGGCCTGAAGATCGTCATCGTCGGCGGTATCGGTGTCGGCAAGACCACCCTCGTCCGCTCCGTCAGCGAGATCCGGCCCCTCGACACCGAGGAGACGATGACCCGCGCGGGCGAGCCCGTCGACGACGTCTCCGCCGTCGGCGCCAAGCGGTCCACGACCGTGGCGTTCGACTTCGGCCGCATCACGCTCGACGCCCACAACGTCCTGTACCTCTTCGGCGCCCCCGGCCAGGAGCGCTTCTGGTTCCTGTGGGACCGGCTCTTCTCCGGCACCCTCGGCGCCGTCGTCCTGGTCGACACCCGGCGCCTCGCCGACTCCTGGTACGCGATCGACCGCCTGGAGCACCACGGCACGCCGTTCATCGTCGCCTGCAACGACTTCGGCGGCCCCGTCCACACCGAGGCGCAGATCCGCGAGGCGCTCGATCTCGCCGACCACGTACCGCTGGTGGAGTGCGACGCGCGCGACCGCTCCTCCAGCAAGTACGTCCTGATCAACCTCGTCGAGCACCTCCGCACCCTCCACCTGGAACGCAGATGACCACCGCACCCGTTCCCGCTCCGGTCCCGCTCTCCGGGCCCCGCTTCCAGACCGACCCCGCCCGCCTCTACCGCGAGCTGCGCCGCGACCACGGCTCCGTCGCCCCCGTCCTCCTCGACGGCGACATCCCGGCCTGGCTGGTGCTCGACTACCGCGAGCTGCACCGCGTCACCGGCGACCCGGTCCTCTTCAGCCGCGACTCGGCGCTGTGGAACCAGTGGGACCGCGTCCCCGACGACTGGCCCCTGCTGCCCATGATCGGCCGGAACCAGCCGTCCATCCTCTACACCGTCGGCGAACGCCACCGGCAGCGCGCCGCGATGGTCGGCCACGCGCTGGAGTCCGTCGACCCCTTCACCCTGCGCCGGTACGCCGAGGAGTACGCGGACGGCCTCATCGACGCGTTCTGCGGCACGGGCGAGACCGAGATCATCGGCCAGTACGCCATGCTCCTGCCCGTACGCGTCCTGGTGAAGATCTACGGCGTGCCCGACGACCAGGGCCCCGGGCTCGTCACCGCCCTCAACGACATGATCGACGGCCGCGAGCGGGCCCTGGCGGGCCAGCGGCACCTGGCCGAGGCGATGTCCGCGCTGCTCGCCGCCAAGCGGGCGGCGCCCGGCGACGACGTGGCGTCGCGCATGCTGGCCGACCCGTCCGGCTTCACGGCCGAGGAGATCGCCCAAGACCTGATGGTGATGATGGCGGCCGGGCACCAGCCGACCGCCGACTGGATCGGCAACTCGCTGCGCCTCATGCTGACCGACGACCGGTTCGCGGCCTCCCTCTCCGGCGGCCGGCACAGCGTCGCCGAGGCCATGAACGAGGTGCTGTGGGCCGACACCCCCACCCAGAACGTGGCCGGCCGCTGGGCCTCCCGCGACACCCGCCTGGGCGGCCGGTCCATCAAGGCCGGCGACCTGGTCCTGCTGGGCCTGGCCGCCGCGAACGCCGACCCGCAGGTGCACATCGACAACTCCGCCCTCACCGGCGGCAACGGCGCGCACTTCTCCTTCGGGCACGGCGAGCACCGCTGCCCCTTCCCGGCGCAGGAGATCGCCGAGGTCATCGCCCGTACCGCGATCGAGGTGCTGCTGGACCGGCTGCCCGACCTCGACCTCGCCGTACCGGCCGAGTCGCTCACCCGCCGGCCCTCGCCCTGGCTGCGCGGCCTGACCGAGCTGCCCGTGACCTTCACCCCGACCCCCGCCCTCGTCCCCGCCCCCGGAGGCACTCCGTGACCGCTGGCCCCCTCCACTTGGACCCCTTCGTCACCGACCTCGACGGCGAGAGCGCCCTGCTGCGCGCCGCCGGTCCGCTGGCCCGGGTCGTCCTGCCGGGCGGCGTGCCCGTGTGGGCGGTCACGCACCACGCGGAGGCGCGCGAGCTCCTCACCGACAAGCGGCTCGTCAAGGACATCAACGTCTGGGGCGCCTGGCAGCGCGGCGAGATACCGCCGGACTGGCCGCTGATCGGTCTGGCCAACCCCGGCCGCTCGATGCTCACCGTCGACGGCGAGGACCACCGGCGGCTGCGCGCCCTGGTCGCGCAGGCGCTCACCCCGCGCCGGGTGGAGCGGATGCGGGAGCGCATCACCGAGCTGACGAACGGCCTGCTGGACGAGCTCGCGGCCCACGGGAAGCCGGGCGAGACGGTGGACCTCAAGGCGGCGTTCGCGTACCCGCTGCCCATGTACGTCATCAGCGACCTGATGGGCATCGACCCGGCGGACCATCCGCGGCTGAAGGTCCTCTTCGAGAAGTTCTTCTCGACGCAGACGCCGCCGGAGGAGGTCGTGGCGACCCTCGGCGAGCTGGCCGGGATGATGGCGAAGGTGGTGGCCGCGCGCCGCGCCGAGCCGGGCGACGACCTCACGAGCGCGCTGATCGCCGCCTCCGAGGACGGCGACCACCTCACCGACGAGGAGATCGTCTCCACACTCCAGCTGATGGTGGCGGCCGGTCACGAGACGACGATCTCGCTCATCGTCAACGCCGTGGTGAACCTCTCCACCCACCCGGAGCAGCTCGAACTCGTCCGTTCCGGTCAGGTCGGCTGGGACGCCGTCATCGAGGAGACCCTGCGCTTCTCCACCCCCACCTCGCACGTCCTGATCCGGTTCGCGACGGAGGACGTCGAGGTCGGCACCGGGGCCGACGTGCGGACCCTGCCCGCCGGTGAGGCGCTGATCGTGTCGTACGGGGCCATCGGCCGCGACGAGAAGCAGCACGGCCCCACGGCGGGCGTCTTCGACGTCACCCGCTCCCCCATCCGGCACATCTCCTTCGGGCACGGCCCGCACGTCTGCCCCGGCGCCGCCCTGTCGCGCCTGGAGGCGGGGGTGGCGCTGCCCGCGCTGTACGCGCGCTTCCCGGGGCTGACGCTCGCCGTGCCGGCGTCCGACCTGCGCAACAAGCCGGTGGTCACGCAGAACGATCTCTTCGAGCTGCCGGTGCGGCTCGCCTGAGGCACCGCCTCCCGTCCAGGCGTCTCATTTTTGTGTCTCATCGGACGGACACGGCGTTCCGCCGTGTCCGTCAGCGGTTAGGCTCCGGCCGTGGCTGAGATCCAGATTCCCACCGACATCAAGCCCGCCGACGGCCGTTTCGGCGCGGGCCCCTCCAAGGTGCGTACGGAGGCGCTGGACGCCCTGGCCGCCACCGGCACGTCCCTCCTCGGTACGTCGCACCGCCAGGCCCCGGTCAAGAACCTGGTCGGCGAGGTCCGCGAGGGCGTACGCGCGCTCTTCTCGCTGCCCGACGGTTACGAGGTGATCCTCGGCAACGGCGGCTCCACCGCCTTCTGGGACATCGCGACCCACGGGCTCATCGAGTCGAAGTCGCAGCACCTCTCCTTCGGCGAGTTCTCCTCCAAGTTCGCGAAGGCGGCCAAGCTGGCGCCGTGGCTGGAGGAGCCGACCGTGATCTCCTCCGACCCGGGCACGCACCCCGAGCCGCGGGCCGAGGCGGGCGTCGACGTGTACGCGTTCACGCACAACGAGACCTCCACCGGTGTCGCCGCCCCCATCAAGCGGGTCCAGGGCGCCGACGAGGGCGCGCTGGTCCTCGTCGACGCGACCTCCGGCGCGGGCGGCCTGCCGGTCGACATCACCGAGTCGGACGTCTACTACTTCGCGCCGCAGAAGTCCTTCGCCTCCGACGGCGGCCTGTGGATCGGCGTGTTCTCCCCGGCCGCGCTGGAGCGCGCGCAGCGGGTGCACGCGTCGGGCCGCCACGTGCCGGAGTTCTTCTCGCTGCCGACGGCGATCGACAACTCGCTGAAGAACCAGACGTACAACACCCCCGCCCTCGCCACCCTCTTCCTGCTCAACGAGCAGCTGAAGTGGATCAACGGCCAGGGCGGCCTGGAGTGGTCGACGGGCCGCACCGCCGCCTCCGCGCGCACGCTCTACGGCTGGGCGGAGGAGTCCAAGTACGCGGCTCCGTTCGTCTCCGACCCGGCGAAGCGCTCGCAGGTCATCGGCACCATCGACTTCTCCGACGAGGTCGACGCGGCGGCGGTCGCCAAGGCGCTGCGCGCCAACGGCATCGTCGACACCGAGCCGTACCGGAAGCTGGGGCGCAACCAGCTGCGC
Organism: Streptomyces sp. NPDC003036; assembly: GCF_040611175.1. NCBI lineage: Bacteria > Bacillati > Actinomycetota > Actinomycetes > Kitasatosporales > Streptomycetaceae > Streptomyces > Streptomyces sp. NPDC003036. Next base: position 58,368 of record NZ_JBEXNO010000006.1, read on the forward strand.
ATCGCGATGTTCCCGGCCGTCGAGCCGTCGGACGTCGAGGCGCTGACGAAGTGCGTCGACTACGTCATCGAGAAGCTCTGATCCTCCGGTAGGACGTACGACGAGAGGGCCCGGCGCGGGAACGCGCCGGGCCCTTCCGCGTGTGCTGCCGCGTGGGCACGCGGCCGATAACCGCTCTATCGGCCCCAGGGGCCCATCCCTACCATCCGAACCGCGTACACCATCCACGGTTGGACCCCCCACTTCGACCGAAGGCAACCGATCGGAGAACCATGTCCAGAGCAGCACGGGCGACCGCCGTCGGCGGCACGACCGCGGCCTTACTGGCCGCGACAGCCCTCTCCCCCGGCGCCTCCGCCGCCACGACGCGGGCCATCGTCGCCCCGCCCGACAAGATCGTGATCGAGGTCGCGACCGTCAACGGCTCCGGCTGCCCGCTGGGCACCGCCGCCGTCGCCGTCGCGCCCGACAACACCGCCTTCACCGTCACGTACAGCGACTACCTCGCCCAGGTGGGCGTGGGCGCCGAGCCGACCGACTTCCGCAAGAACTGCCAGCTCAACCTGGTCGTGCACGTCCCGCAGGGCTTCACCTACGCCGTCGCCAGCGCGGACTACCGCGGCTACGCCAGCCTCGCGGCGGGCGCCTCGGCGGTCCAGAAGGCGTCGTACTACTTCCAGGGCTCGCCCAGCACCGTCGCCAGGTCCCACCCGTACAAGGGCCCGTACGCCGACAACTGGCAGGCGACCGACTCCACCGACTGGGCGCAACTGGTCTGGGCGCCCTGCGGCGAGAAGCGCAACTTCAACATCAACACCGAGCTGCGGGTGAGCGCGGGCACCTCGGACCCGACGAAGACCAACAGCTTCATCGCGATGGACTCGACGGACGGCGACATCAAGACGGTCTACCACCTGGCCTGGAAGGAGTGCCCGAGGTAGACCGCCCACCGGCCGGGCGGGTCCGCGCCCCCTCCGCGGGCCCGCCCTCGTCACTTCGAGAGCCGTTGGAACCGCCGTACCGCCAGCGGCAGGAAGACCGCCGTGATCACCAGCGGCCACACCACCGCCATGAGTGCCGCGTTCTCCTGGATCCAACTCCCGTCGCCGCCCACCGGGTTGCCGAACAGCTCCCGCGTGGCCGCCGCCGTCGAGGAGAGCGGGTTCCACGCGGCGAGCGTGCCCAGCCAGTCGGGCATGGTCCCGGGCTGGACGAACACACTGGAGATCATGGTCAGCGGGAACGCCACCGCGAACAGCCCGCCGGCCGCCTCCGGGTTGGGCACCAGCAGCCCCAGCCAGATGCCGACCCACGTCAGGCAGTAGCGCAGGAGCAGCAGCAGCGCGAAGCCGCCCACCGTCCCGAGGAACCCGCCGTCCGAGCGCCAGCCCATCGCGAACGCCGTCGCCGCCAGGATGGCCAACTCGGCGCACGCCACGATCAGATCGGTCACGGCGCGCCCGGTGACCACCGCCGACGGGGCCATGGGCATGGAGCGGAACCGGTCGATGACGCCCTTGTTGGCGTCGGTGACCACGGCCGTCGCGGTGTTGATGAAGCCGAAGGCCATCGTCATCACGAACATGCCCGGCATCAGGAAGTCCCGGTAGTCCGCGGCCCCGCCGCCGCCCGGCGGCTTCATCGCGCCGCCGAAGACGTACCCGTACAGCAGGACGGACAGGATCGGGAAACCGAGCTGCCAGGCGATGTAGACGGGTTTGCGCTGATAGTGGGTCAGCTGGCGGCGTACGACGTTCCAGCAGTCGGCGACCGCCCAGAAGGCGCGCCCGCGCCCGGCGATCGGCTCCAGTGTGCTGCTCATGTCGGTGCTCATGCGGCCACCGCCTCTCCGGTCAGGCGCAGGAACACGTCGTCCAGGCTCGGCCTGCGCAGCCCGATGTCCTCGACCGCGACCGCCTCGTCCTGCAGCGTCCTCGCCACCTCGGTGAGCGCCGCGACCCCGTCGGCGACGGGCGCGTGGACGCGCCGCTCCAGGTCGTCGACGCGGGGCTCGCCCGCGCAGACCCGGGCGACCGTCTTGGCGACCCGCGGCAGGTCGGCCACGTCCACGGCCACCACCTCGATGCGGTCGCCGCCGACCTGGCGCTTGAGCGCCTCGGGGGTGTCGTCGGCGATGGCGCGGCCCCGGTCGATGACGGTGATCCGCGAGGCGAGCTTGTCGGCCTCCTCCAGGTACTGCGTGGTCAGCAGGACGGTCGTGCCGCCCGCGACCAGGTCGCGTACCGCCTCCCACACCTCGCCGCGCCCGCGCGGGTCGAGCCCGGTCGTCGGCTCGTCCAGGAACAGCACGCGCGGCGCCAGGATCATCGAGGCCGCCAGGTCCAGGCGCCTGCGCATGCCGCCGCTGTAGCCCTCGACGCCCTTGTCGGCGGCCTCGGTCAGGCCGAACCGCTCCAGCAGCTCCGCGGCGCGCTGCCGGGCCCGCCGCCCGCCCAGGTGGAACAGGCGCCCGAACATCTCCAGGTTCTGCCGTCCCGTGAGGACCTCGTCCACGGCGGCGTACTGGCCGGTGAGCCCGATCAGGCTGCGTACGCGCCGGGGGTCGCGGCCCACGTCGACCCCGGCGACCTCGGCGCGCCCGCCGTCGAAGCGGCGCAGCGTGGCCAGCACCCGTACCGCCGTGGTCTTGCCCGCGCCGTTCGGTCCCAGGAGGCCGTGCACGGTGCCGGGGCGGACGGCGAGGTCGAAGCCGTCCAGTGCCCTCTTCTCCCCGTACCGCTTCTCCAGGCCCTCGGCCCGTACCGCCCAGTCGTCCATGAAACCCTCCCCGTCCGAGAAACTGAGTACACCGTACCCAACTTGCGCGTACAGCGTACCCAGTTTTTGTCGAGCGGGAAGAACAGGGGTATCGGGGGGGAATTACGCTGACCCCATGAGCAGCGACAAGACCACCGGCGGCGGCGCCACGGCGACGACCGGCAGCGGCGACATCACCCGCAGCCTGGAGCTGCTCTGGGGCACCGGCGAGCCGCCCGTGCGGGGCGCGCGGGGGCCGAAGCGGGGCCTGACCCTCGACCGGATCGTCACCGCCGCGGTCGAGGTCGCCGACGCGGAGGGCCTCGACGCCGTCTCGATGCGCCGCCTCTCCACGGAGCTCGGCGTGGGCACGATGTCGCTGTACCGGTACGTCCCCGGCAAGGCGGAGCTGCTCGACCTGATGCTCGACCACGTCCAGGGCGCCCTGCTCGACCCCTCCGCGCCGCCGCCGCGCGACTGGCGCGCCGCCGTGGAGGCCCTGGCCCGGGCCCAGACCGACCTCTACCGCCGCCACCCGTGGCTGCTGAAGGTCAACCAGGCCCGGACGGTCCTCGGCCCGAGTGCGCTCCGGGGCTTCGAACTGGCGCTGAGGGGGCTGAACGGCATGGGGCTGAGCGACCCCGAGATCCTCTCGGTGATCATCACCGTGCAGAGCTTCGCCTCCGGTATCGCGCGCATGGAGGCCCAGGCCGTCGAGGCCGCCAAGGAAACCGGCGTCAGTGACGAGGAATTCTGGACGCGCCAGGGCCCCTTCCTGGAGCGCGCCATGGAGAGCGGTGACTACCCGCTGATCGCCGGCCTCGCCGAGGGCACCTTCTCGCCCGACGTCGACCACTTCGGCTTCGGGCTGCGCGCCCTGCTGGCGGGCTTCGAGGCCCTGGTGACCGCTCGCACCAGCCGGCAGGGCAGTTGAGGCCCAGGAACGGGTGAGTACGCGTACTCATGCCCTGAGACGACCGGCATCCCCATGATGCCTGCATGCGATCGATATCCCTCCCGAAGTCCGTGCTGGTGGCCGCGCTGGGCTGCCTCGTCCTGTCCGCCTGCGGCACCCAGAAGGCCGCCCCCGACCACGCAGCCCCCGCGGGCAGCGCCGTGTCGGCGGCGGCCACCCCGCCTGCCCCGCCGAGCGCGGAGGACCAGGAGATGCGGTTCATCGAGCTGGTGGGCCAGGCGATCGGCGCCTGCTCCCCGGACGCCCCCAGCGGCAAGGGGGACAAGAGCGGCGAAGGGGCGCCCGTGCCCGATGGTCTGGTGCTCGAGGAGGAGCCCACCCGGATATACGGGCCGGGTGAGACCCCGCCGGCCGTTCCGGGTGACGAGACGGAGGCGCCCGTTCCCCTCCCCTCGGACGCTCCCGAGCCGCCGAGCACCGCCCCTGGCTCCGCCAAGCCCAAGCAGCCGGTCGAAGTCCCGCTCCCCGGCACCGAGAAGTGCTTCGCCGACTGGCACGCGGACCGCGTCACCAAGGGCTTCAAGAACACGAAGGCGACCGACTACGCGGCGATGCGCACGAAGCTGACGGCCCTCGATTACCCGGCCGCACGGGTCCACCGGATGCCGGACCACGGGGGCGCGCCCCGGGCGCGAGTCGACCTGCGCTTCATGGGTGGCCACGCGGCGCTGGAGGTCACCGGCACCTCCAGCGGGGTGATCGTCGAGGTGTTCGGGGCTCCGGAGACGGAGGACGTGAAGCTGACCGACGTGAAGCGGAAGCCACGGCTGGACTCCACCATGTAGGAGGAGGGTTGGCGGTCAGCGACGGGACGCCGAGCGCTGGGGCGGCGCGATGCGCACCCGCTTGTCGACGGGCGCCTTCTCTATGTCGTCGAGCTGCGCGGTGATCGTGGCGCGCAGGTCGTCGTCGTCCTCGAACCGGTAGTCGTTGAAGAGCGTGTAGCCCGTCCACATCAGGTTGGCGCACACCCGCGCCGGCACCCCGCCGGTCCGGGCGCCCATGCCGACCAGCGCCACGGACCCGATGCTGCCCGGCGCCTCCGCGTTCTGCCGGTGGATCGCCTGGAACGCGGCGGCGCACGCGAGCGCCACGTTCAGGGTCTCGCTCACGTTCTGCGCGGACCTCTCCATCGTGGGCGTCGAGATCAGGAACTTCGGGTTCACCGCCCCGGACGGAACGCACACCGCGCTGCCCACCGGCAGCCGGCCGGCGAACCGGTCGCGGATCGCCCGCTGCACCCGCAGCTGGATGCCCGCTCCGAGGTACCGCTTGATGACGGCGTCCACGCCGCCGTCCATCCGCCCCCGGGAGTTGGTCGGGCTCACCCACGCGTCGACCTGCTCGTCGAGGATCGAGCCCCTGCGGATCTCGACCTCGGGGGTGTCGGCGAACGCCGCCCTCCACGCCTCCACCACATCGGCGTTGACGTCGGTCAGCACGACCCTGAGCGGCGCCTGCACTCGGTTCACGGTCATTTCCACTCCCCCATCGAGCAACGGTTCTTCCAGTGCTCACGACGCTAACGCCCGCCACTGACAACGGGTCCGTATGCGCACCCTGATGACGGTTCGTCACGAACGTCCCACTGTCACTGGCCGCTGCTAGCGTCCCGCTCCAGTTCCGCGATCCGACGATGGGAGCCCTTCGCCATGGCCGATGCCCACACCCCCGACCCGAACGACCCGCTGGCCCTCACCGAGCTGTTCAAGGGCGGCGGTGAGCCATGGCTCCCGCTGCTGAAGCCCGTCATCGAGGCACAGCAGGACGCGTCCGCCTTCATCGGCCCCGACCGCAGCCCCGAGGTCGTTCCCGTACGCGAACTGACCTTCCAGGCGCTCAAGCCCCACCCGCCGCACAAGTGGAAGGTCGTCGTCTTCGGCCAGAACCCGTACCCGCGGCCGGAGAGCGCGACCGGCATCGCCATGTTCGACAACACCTTCCACGACTGGGCGGACAGTCAGTTCGGCAGGGTCGTCAGCATCCGCTGCATCATCAAGGCGGCCGCGATGTGGAAGTACGGCATCCCCAAGAAGACGCCGATCGCCGACGTCCGCGCGCTGCTGAAGAAGCAGGACACCGTCCAGCCGCCGGAGTGGTTCCAGGCCATGCTCACGCAGGGCGTCCTGCTGCTGAACGCCGCGCTCACCGCCAGCGGCGACCGGTCGACGGGGCCCGACCGGCACACGGCGTTCTGGCGGCCGGTCGCGGAGCGGATCGTCGAGGAGATCCTCAAGGCCAAGCAGGACGCCGACGAAGAGGACCGCGGTGTCGTCTTCGCCTGGTGGGGCGCTCACGCGCGCAACCTGAAGAAGATCGTCCTCCGCCTCCAGGAGAAGTACCCCGACGTCGACGTCCGCCACATCGACCACGCCAACCCGGCGGCGCAGGGCGACCTCTTCTGCGAAGGCGACCACTTCGCGACCGTGAATGACGCCCTGGCCTCACTCGGCGCCGACACAATCGACTGGCTGCCGAGCACGGGCTGGAACAAGCCCGCGGCGGGGGAGGCCGGCGGGACGGCCGACGGGGACGACGGCGACTCCACCGACGACGTCTCCGCGCGCATGGGCGCGTTCATCGCCTCCACCATGGAGCTGCACCAGCTCTATCTGGACCGCCTCACCAGCGTGAAGGACGAGGGTCTCGTCCTCCCCGCCATCACCGGCGTGTTCGACACCCCGCTCATGGACTTCCGCGACGCCGTCGCCCCGGTCGCCCGGCTGCTGTCCGGCCTGGACCGGCACGTCCGGCTGTCCCACGAATTCGGCAAGCGGCGGGCGGACGAAGCGGACGGGGGCCTCTCCGCCGACGCCATCGCCGCCCTCTACCTCTACACCTGCGAGTCGGCGTTCTACCGCGAGATCAACGCCATCCTGCGCACCCCCGACCGGTCCAAGCTCGTCCCGTACCTCCCGTACCTGCGTCTGCTGTTCTCGGCGGTGTCGGGGCTTCCGACCCGCACCGAGCCGCTGTGGCGCGGCGTGGCCCTGGATCTGCGGGCGCAGTACCCGCTCGGGCGGACCGTGACCTGGTGGGGCGTGTCCTCGTGCACGTCCGAGCTGGGCGTGGCCCGGTCGTTCCTCGGCAACCGCGGCAAGCGGACGCTCTTCGAGGTGCGGCCCGTCCGGGCCGTGGGCATCCGCAGCTTCTCGGCCTTCACCGGGGAGGAGGAGTACATCCTCGCGCCCGGCACCCAGCTCAAGGTCACCGACGTGAAGACCGAGCGCGGGGGCCTGTGCACCGTGAAGCTGACCGAGCTGGAGGAGCAGCCTCTCGTGTCCTGACCGGGCCGCGGCGGGCGGGCGGCCCTACCCGCGCGGACGCCGCCCGCGAGCGCGCCTCAGCCAGAAGGCGCCCACCGCGACCGCGCCCAGCACGAGCGCGCCCAAGGTGGCGTTCCCGCCCTCTCCGGACGCGCCGCCGCCCGAGCCGCCGTCCGCCGAGCTCCCGCCGTCCGAAGGGGAGCCGGGAGCCGGCGTCCGCGTCTGTCCGGAACCGGCACCTGCCCCCCGTTCCACCGGCACCCGGACGACCTCGCTCCCCTTCCCCTCCGAGCCGATCATCAGCGCCGTGCCGTCCAGCGTGTACGTCACCGACTCCGACTGCCGCTGCAGCGGCGCGGACACCCGCCTCTCCTCCCCCAGCCGGCCCCCGCCCTCCCACGCGTACGCCCGCGCGCTGAAGTAGCTCCGCAGCACCAGCTCCGTCCCGTCCGGCGAGAAGGCGCCGTCCGTCACCCACGGCACCTCGCCGACGCGCCGGAAGACGTTGGCGCCGTCCGCGGAGAGCCGCGCGGGCCCTTCGTACAGGCCGCCGCCGTCCTCGTTCTTCGACGCGATGTACACGCGGCCCGTCTTCGGGTGCACCATCAGCGCCTCGGCGTCGCGCGGCCCGTCGGCGTACCGGACGGTGTACTGAGTGGCGTCGACCGTCCGGTCGCCGAGCTCCTTCGGCTCGGGGAAGCGGTAGATCCACACGTGGTCCCAGGTGCCGTTGAGGTTGTCCCCGATGTCCCCGACGTACACGGCTCCGTCCGGGCCGACCGAGACGGCCTCCATGTCGCGCGGGGTGCCGATCCCGCGCAGCGTGACCGTGGCGACCGTCCGGCCGGTGCGCCCGTCGACGGCGAAGACGCGCGGCCCGTCCTGGTCGTTGTGCGTCCAGTAGACGCCCGGGTGGGCGCGGCTGGCCGCGAGTCCGCTGGACTCGGTGATCCGCGGGTCCTCGAGGGTGAACCCGCCGTCGTCCGCCACCGCCGGACCGGCGGCGGCCCCCAGGGCACCCGCCAGCAGGAAACCCGCCACTGCCGTACGCAACAAAGCCATCGCAGCCATACGCCCCAGTGTCCACGGTCACATCGCCCCCGCGCTCCCCGGCCGGGGGCCCGGTCGGGGATGATGGCCGTATGCGTTTCATGTTCGTCGGCGACAGCCAAACCATCGGACGCGCCGGCGACTACACCTGGCGCTACCGCATGTGGCAGCACCTCAACGCCACCTTCGGCGGCCCTTACGCCATCGTCGGCCCGCGCACCGAGCTGTACGACACCTCCGCCGACGCGCCCGTCTCGCACGCGTACGCCGACCCCGACTTCCCCGCCAGGGCCCGGCGGCACCTGGCCGGCTGGGGCGAGGGCTGGCTCCACATGGCGCCCCTCATCCGCCAGGCCGTCGCCTCCACCAAGGCGGACGTCCTGCTCGTCGCCCTCGGCCTGATCGACCTCGGCTTCTACACCAACAGCGACCAGACCGCCGAGAACACCCGCGTCTTCCTCCAGGAGGCCCGCGCCGCGAACCCCCGCGTCCGCGCCGTGCTCCTCCCCGTCATACCGAACGTCCGCGCCCGCGACGAACCCGACTTCGCCGCCGAGTGCGCCCGCTTCAACGAGCTGCTCGCGAAGGCGGTCGCCGACCTCGACCAGCCGGGCTCGCCCCTGCTCCTGGCGACGCCCCCGGAGGCGTACGACCTCCACTACGACACGTACGACGGCACCCACCCCGGCCCCTCCGGCGAGCACAAGCTGGCGGCGGCCTTCGCGACGGCGATGTACCAGGCGTGGGACATCGGCGGCCCGTACGCGTCCAAGGGCAGGTAGCGGCAGCACCGGGTAGGGCCACCGCAGAAGCGGACTGCTACCCTCCGGGACCACTGTGCGCACCACCCCGTGTGCGCGTTCCTTGGGGGGAACAGATCTCCGTGCTCAACTCCGCGTCATCGGTCTTCTCGGCGCGCCCATGCTTCGACGCCCACGTCACCATGCCCGTCCTCGTCACCCTCCGCACCGCCGTGGCGGAGCGCGACTGGCCGGCCGTCGCCCGCTTCTTCGCCGGCCTCACCCACGAGGACGAGCGCGCCTACGCCTGCTCGTACGTCGGCGGCCTCGACGGCTGTGAGGCGTTCCTGGAGCAGGCCGTCGCCGACCACCCCGGCGACCCGCTCGCCCGCTGCCTCCTCGCCGACCGCCGCATCCGCGTCGGCTGGGGCATCCGCTCCAGCGCCCGCGCCCAGCACGTCTCGCGCGAGCAGTTCGACCAGTTCCACGCCTGGCTGCGCCGCGCCGAGGGGCTGCTCATCGAGGTCTGCGCCGAGTACCCCGACTACGCCCTCGGCTGGTACCTGCGCCTGATCACCGCCCGGGGCCTGGAACTCGGCCACAGCGAGACCCGCCGCCGCTACGACCGGCTCGCCGAGCACCACCCCCACCACTACCCGGCGCAGACGCAGCTGCTCCAGCTGCTGTGCCCGAAGTGGGGCGGCTCCTGGGAGGCCGCCTTCGGCTTCGCCGAGGAGTGCGCGGCCGCCGTCCCGCCGGGCGGGCACAGCGCCACCCTGGTCGCCGAGGCGCACCTGGAGAAGTGGCTCGACCTCTCGCCCCGCGAGGGCGGGCGCTGGATGGCCCAGCCCGCGGTCCGCGACGAGCTGACGGCCGCGGCCGCCCACTCCGTACTGCACCCGCACTACCGCCCGGGCTTCCACTGGATCTCCGCCCACGGCTTCTTCGCCGCCGCCCTCTCCCTGGGCGGCCACTACGCGGAGGCCGCCCCGCACTTCCGCGCCCTCGGCGACGCCGCGACCCGGCACCCGTGGGACTACCTCGACGACGACCCGGCGGCCGCGTTCCTCCGGCACCGCAAGCACGCACTGGCAAAGGGCTGATCCGATGAATCCGATGAGCCCGATGGGTCCGACGAGCCAGGGCAGCCAGGGCACCGGCAGCCCCGTCGCCGGCATACGCGAGACCGTGATCGACGGCGTACGCACCGTCTTCGCGCACCGCCCCGGCCCGGCCTCCGCCGGTCTGCTCTTCCGCGTCGGCAGCGCCGACGAGACGCTCGCCACGCGCGGCATCACGCACCTCGTCGAGCACCTGGCCCTGCACCGCCACGGCATCGACGGCGCCGGCCCGCACCACTACAACGGCACCACCGACGCCACCCACACCCACTTCCACGTCACCGGCGACCGCTCCGAGATCGTCGCGTACCTCAACGACGTCTGCGCGGCCCTGCGCGACCTGCCCGTGGAGCGGATGGAGACGGAGAAGGAGATCCTCCGCACCGAGGCCGCCGGGCGCGGCACCGGCCCGCACTCCGACCTCCCCCTGTGGCGTTACGGCGCCCAGGGCCATGGCCTCACCTCGTACCGGGAACTGGGCCTGCCCCGGCTCGACGCCTCCGCGATACGCCACTGGGCGGCCACCCGCTTCACCCGCGAGAACGCCGTCCTCTGGATCGCGTGCGACAACCCGTCCGGGGACCTGCCCGAGGGCCTGGACGTGGAGCTGGACCTGCGCCTGCCGTCCGGCCCCCGCCACCCCATGCCGACCGTGACGTCCGCCCTCCCCCACACCCCCGCCTACTTCCACGGCGACGACGGTGTCGTCGTCCTCGACGCCGTGGTCCGCCGCTCGACCGCCGCCGCCGTCTTCTCGGACGTACTCGGCAAGGCGCTCTTCCGCGAGCTGCGCCAGAAGGGCGGCCTGTCGTACACCGCCGACAGCGACTACACGCACCGGGACGCCGACTTCGCGACGATCACGGCGCTCGCGGACGCGCTCCCGCAGAAGCAGGACGCGGTCATCGGCGGCTTCATCGACGTCCTCGCCGCCCTGCGCGCCGGGCGCGTCGACGAGACCGACTTCGCCGCCGTACGCGCCGCCCGCCGCAAGATGTACGAGGTCCCCGACCTCGCCGCCGCGCAGCTGCCCGCGTACGCCCTCGGGCTGCTGACCGGCCACCCGCTGCCCGGCGACGACGCGTACCTCGCCGAGCTGGACGCCCTCACCCCCGCCGACCTGCACGCCGTCGCCCAGGAGGTGTGGGCGAACGCCCTGCTGAAGGTGCCCGGCGACCGGGGCGCCGACTGGGCCGGGTTCCACGAGGCGCCATCGCAGTCGGCCGAGGTGCTCCCGGGCCGCCGCCACGCCTACCGCACCGACTCCCGCGCGGCGCTGATCGTCGGCGCCGAGGGCGTCAGCCTGGTCTCGCCCGGAAACCGGGCCAGCGTGCGCTACGACCAGTGCGCGGCCATGCTCGTCTACGCCGACGGCGGCCGGAGCCTCATCGGCCTCGACGGCATGAGCGTTCCCGTCGAGCCGACGCTGTACGAGCTGACGCCCGACGCGCTCGCCCCGATCGACGCGGCGGTCCCGCAGCACGTGGTCGTCCCGATGCCGGCGCGCTCCCCCGACCGCATCCCGCAGCCCCAGCCGCGCCGCCCGGAACCGGCCGCCGCCGGTGAGCGGGGCTCGACGTCCAAGCTGTGGCTGTTCGGCGTGCTGTCGGTGCTGTGGGGGCTGGTCACGCTGACGGGTACGGCCGACGAGTTCGCCTCGTCGCAAACGGCGGACCCGGACTGGGGCTTCCTCTTCACGCTGTGGCTGATCCAGGCGGCGATCGCCGTCCCGCTGGCTGCCACCGCCCGCCGCCGCTGGCAGTTCCGCAGGGCGGCCCGCAGCCGCTGAGCCCGCAGCTGCTGAGCCCGCCGTCGCTGAGCTTGCCGATCTCCCGTCCCGGGGACAACTCCCGTACGGGGAACGGGGGAACGGCGATGTTCTATGTGCTGGCACTGATCGTCGTGGGCACGGCGGTCGGCTACCGCCTTGCCGTCGCGGCGAGGATCGCGAGGGCGATGGACGGCGGCGGGCGGGTCCGCGAGGACCTGTCCGCCGAGGAGCTCGCCTTCCTGGCGGGCGGGCCGCGCCGGGTGGTGACGACGCTGCTGTTCCGCATGAAGCGGGAGGGCCGGCTGTCCGTCTCCGACGACGGCACGGTCACCGTCCACGACGACGTGTACGCGGCTGATTCCCTCGAAAAGGCCCTGGTGCAGGCGGCGGGAGTGGCCCGCACCGAGCGCCTCGGCAAGCTGGTGGCCCGCGCGTCCACGAGCCGTGCGGTGCAGTCCATCGGCGACCGCCTGGAAGCGGAGGGCCTGGTACTGGGTCCCGCCCTGCACCGGTCCCAGCGCCGGTCGCGCGGCCTGCTGTGGTGGTCGGCACCCCTGGCGGGCGCCCTGTCCGCCGTCGACGTCGCCACCGGCCCGTCCGCCTTCTGGTGGGCGGGCTTCGCGCTGTCCGCCGCGGCCGTCGTCACCTTCCGGCTGCTCAAGCCGGTGGCGGCGCGGGTGCCGTACCGCGTCCAGTGGACACTCAACACCCTGCGCGCCACGTGCGACCGCCCGTCCACCGTCGCCGTCGCCCTCGACGGCCTCGCCGCCTCCCAGGAGCCCGAACTGCTGGCCCTGGTCACGCCCGAGACCTGGAAGGCCCGCCAGAGCCCCTACGGCAGCGGCTCCGGCGCCGCCGTCAGCGGCACCCTCGCCCCCTGGTGCGGCGCCGCCGCCGACTGGGGCTCGCCGGGCGACGGCGCCGCGGGGGCGGCCTCAAGCTGCGGTGGTGGGGGCGGCGGCAGTGGCTGCGGAAGCGGGTGCGGCAGCAGCGGCTGAACCGGGAGTCCGCACGACCCGGCGGCGCCGGGACGGCATGCCCAGCGTCGGGTGGGCGACACCCCAGGCGGCTCCCTTGCAGATCAGCTCCTTGTAGAGCGCGGCCAGGCGGCCCGTCAGGGCGCCGTCCTTCGCCTGGTCGTCGGCGGTGACGAACTGGATCAGGCCCTCCGTGCGGCCGAGCGAGACGCACTGCTGGAAGTAGCGGATGGGGACGCGGGGCACCTTGACCCCGGCCAGCCGGGCGGCGATGGCGTCGGCGGCCTGCCAGGCCATGGGAACGCCCGAGGCGCACGACATGCGCAGCGGCTTGTCGTTGGGCCCGATGGCCATCGCCGCGTCGCCCACGGCGTACACGTCCGGGTGGGAGACCGAGCGCATCGTGGCGTCGACGACGATCTGGCCCCGGTCGGCGAGCTCCAGGGCGGTGGCCTGGGCGATCGGGTGGACGGCGAAACCGGTGGTCCAGACGGTGACCTCGGCGGGGATGGTCCGGCCGTCGGCCGTCGTCACCCGGTCCGCCTCCACGGCGTCGACCGCCGCGTACTCGTGGACCGTGATGCCGAGCTGGTCCGCCACCTTCCGCAGGTGGGCGCGGCCCTTCTCGGAGAGCCAGTCGCCGAGGGCGCCGTGGGTGGCCAGCGCCACGTCGAGGTCCGGGCGGGCCTCGGCGATCTCGGTCGCGGCCTCCAGGCCGGTCAGTCCGCCGCCGACCACGACCACGGGCCGTCCGGCGCCCAGGGCGGCCAGGCGGTCGCGCAGGCGCAGGGCGCCGGGGCGGCTGGAGACCTCGTACGCGTGGGTGACGGCGCCGGGCACGCCGCCGTCGTTCCAGCCGCTGCCGAGGGCGTAGACCAGCGTGTCGTACGCCAGGTCCTCGCGCTCGGGGCCGTTCGCGCCGGTGACCGTCACCGTCCTGCGGTCGACGTCCACGGCGGTGACCTTCGCGAGCTTCAGCTCCACACCCGTACCCGCGAACATCTCGCTCAGCGGGCGGGGCTTGAGGTCCTGCCCGACGGCGAGCTGGTGCAGCCGGACGCGCTCGACGAAGTCGGGCTCGGGGTTGACGAGGGTGATGGTGACGTCCGCGCGGTGCAGTCGCCGGGCGAGGCGGCCGGCGGCGACGGCTCCGGTGTAGCCGGCTCCGAGGACGACAATGCGGTGCTGCATGGGCCTGCTCCTGTCTGCGAGGTTCCGCCGCTGTCTGGCGCGGTTTCGCCCCTTGAACCGGACAGCCCGGAGTTTCCTGACAGGTTCAGGATGTGAAGCACGTCACATCCGGCTGGAGGTGGTCAGAGCGTGTAGAGCGGGGGCTCTCCCTGATGCGCGGCGGCCCACCGCTCGGTCGCGCGCACGAGCTTGTCGGGGTTGGCCTGGCTGAGGATCGCGACGATGCCCTCCGCCGTGACCTCCAGGCAGGTGACCGCGACGACCCGGCCGTCCACGACCGCCACGATGGCGGGCTCGCCGTTGGCGGTCGTGGCGTAGATGTCGGGCGCGCCGCCGACGTAGGCGCGCTTGGCGGCGCTGGGCTTGAACAGGCCGCGCATGAACTTCGCGACCGCGAGGGCGCCCTCGAACGCCTTCGCGCGCGCCGGGACCTTCCCGCCGCCGTCACCGGCCGCGATCGCGTCCTGGGTGAGCAGGCGTACGAGGGGTTCGGTACGGCCGCTGGTCGCCGCGGCCAGGAACTCCTCGATGATCCTGCGGGCGGCGGCCTCGTCGATCTCGGTACGCGCCCTGCCGTCCGCGACGTGCTTCTTGGCCCGGTGGTAGGTCTGCTGGCTGGCCGCCTCGGTGATGTCGAGGATCGCGGCGATCTCCCGGTGCGGGTAGTCGAAGGCCTCCCGCAGCACGTACACCGCCCGCTCGCCCGGCGACAGGCGCTCCAGCAGGACGAGGACGGCGTACGACACCGACTCGCGCTGCTCGGCGGTGTCGGCCGGGCCGAGCATCGGGTCCCCGGCGAGCAGCGGCTCGGGAAGCCACTGCCCCACGTACGTCTCGCGCCGGGCGCGCGCCGAACTGAGCAGGTTGAGGCAGAGGTTGGTGAGGACCTTCGTCAGCCAGGCCTCCGGCACCTCGATCCGCTCGACGTCGGCCGCCTGCCAGCGCAGGAACGTTTCCTGCACGGCGTCCTCCGCCTCGCTCGCCGACCCGAGCAGCCGGTAGGCGATGGCCTCCAGCCGGGGCCTGGCAGCCTCGAACCGCTCGACGTCACTCGTGATCAGGGCCATGCGCGCGATCCTAGTCAGCCGCGGGGCGGAGCGGCCCGAGGTTGACGGTTTCGGCTGATCGGACCCGTCACCAGGTCGCGTACCCCGAGAAGGGCCGTACGTCCTTACCCCGGCGGACGGCGATCAACAGGTCCTTGTGCCTCAGGAGGCCCGCCAGCTCCGCGTTCCCGTCGTCCGCGTCGCGGTTGAAGGTGCGGTGGTCCTTCCGCTCGCCGGTGGCTGCGTCGTGGACGTACAACTGGTCGAGGCCCTTCCTTTCGCGGGTCAGGACCGTCACCCGGCCGCCGCCCGCGTGCAGTGCCGTGATCCCGCCGGACACGGACTCCCGCCACACCGCGTCCCCGCTCGCCAGGTCGTAGGCGACCACCTTCCCACCGACGTCGGCGAAGAGCTTCCCGCCGTCGACGGCCACACGTCCCTGGAGGCCCACCGGGATGCCGGCGTTGTCGCCGACGGACTCGATCAGCGCCCGGCGGCGGCCGTCCGGCCCGAACGAGACGAAGGAGTTGGTCCCGGTCCCGTACGACTCCGGCATCCTGACGCCGAGCACCGCCGGTTCGGCGGCCAGGAAGCCCACCGTCGCGTCCGTACCGATGGGGCGCCGGTCGCCGAGGGGGACCGTCCACCGTGCCTTCCCGTCGGCCGGGTCGTACGCGGCGAGCTTCATCTCGTCGCAGACGAGGATCGCGAGGACCTGCTCCGCCGAGGCGTCGACCCCGCCCGGAGCGCAGCCCTTCGGTACGGCGGCCTTCCATCGCGGGGCGCCGGTACGCAGGTCGTAGGCGCTCACGGTCCGGTCCCCGGGGAGGCCCACGGCGAGGCCGCCGCCGACCGCGAGGAGGTCCTCCCCACCGCCCAGCCGACCGTCGGCCGGCCCGCGGGCGGTCCGCCACAGCTCGCGGCCGTTCCCCAGGTCGATCGCGGCGACGGTGGCACAGCCCTTGTCATCGTCACCGAGCCCGATCAGTGCGACGGAGCCCGCCGCGGCGCGACTGGTCGCGCAGATGTCCGCCGTCCTGGGCGGGTTGTACTCCCAGCGCCGCTTCCCCGAGCCGGCGTCGAAGGCGGTGACGGCGTCGTAGCGGCTGCGGACGACGGTGTCCCCGACGAGCCAGGCGGCGTTGCCGTGCGTGTCGGCCGGGCGGTCGTACGGGGTGTTCCAGACGCGTTCCATGGAGTCGCCGGGCATGTAGCCCAGCGAGGAGGCGATCCAGGAGGCGAGACCCCCCAGGAGCCCGAGCGGCACGGCGATCACCGCCACGAGCGCGATCACCCGCGCCCACCCCCCTGGTACCGAGTCCTCGGTCGTGCGCGTCGCCATACGGATCCCCACCCCTGGTCCAGCAGTTCGAAGGCCTCAGGGTAGGGGAGGACGGCCCGCCAGGAGCCGGGCCGACTACCCGAACTGCCCGGGCTGGTAGTCACCGGCGGGGTTCCGGACGATGACGTTCAGGCGGTTGAAGGCGTTGATGAGGGCGATGGTCGACACCAGCGCGGCGAGCTGCTCCTCGTCGTAGTGCTTCGCGGCGTTCACCCATGCCTCGTCCGTGACGCCACCGGCCGCGTCCGCGATGCGCGTGCCCTGCTCGACGAGCTCCAGCGCGGCGCGCTCGGCGTCGGTGAAGACCGTGGCCTCCCGCCAGGCCGCGACCAGGTTGAGGCGCAGCGGGTCCTCCCCGGCGTGGACGGCGTCCTTGGTGTGCATGTCGACGCAGAAGCCGCAGCCGTTGATCTGGCTCGCACGGAGGGTTACCAGCTGCTGGGTCGCGACGGGCACGGTCGAGTCCTCCAGGACCTTGCCCGCCGTGGCGAGGTGCTTGACGAACGTGGCGGCGACCGGGCTCGAGAAGAGTGTCAGGCGGGCTTCCATGGTGCGCTCCTTGGCCGTTGCTGGCGGATACCCCTCTGTGACGAGACGGACGGGGCAGGTTGTGACATGAAGGAATGTGACGCGCGTCTCCCCGCGCCGGGGCCCCACCACCGATGACTTCCGCCGTGAGCGACGGTCGAATAGCCGAGACCAACACGGAACACCGGAGGATCCCGCCATGCCCCGCACCCTGATCAGCACCGCCTTCATCTCCCTCGACGGCGTCGTGGAAGCTCCGGGCGGCGAGCCCGGATACCGGAACTCCGGATGGACCTTCAAGCACGTCGAGTTCCTCCCCGAGGCCTTCGAGATCAAGGGCCGGGAGCAGAAGGAGGCCTCCGCGATGCTGATGGGCCGGACCAGCTACGAGGCGTTCAGCGCGGTGTGGCCCGACATGGAGGACTTCGCCGACTACAAGTCGATGCCGAAGTACGTCGTCTCCACCACCCTCACCGAGGACGCCCTGGTCTCCCACTGGTGCGAGACGACGATCCTGCGCTCCGTCGACGACGTCGCCGCCCTCAAGCAGACCGAGGGCGGCCCGATCATCGTCCACGGCAGCGCGACCCTGAACCACGCCCTGTCGGACGCGGGCCTGATCGACCGCTACCACCTGCTCGTCTTCCCGCTCCTCCTCGGCGCGGGCAAGCGCCTCTTCAGCGCCACGGACAAGGACGTCCAGAAGCTGAAGCTGGTCGAGCACGCGGCGTACGCCAACGGCCTGCAGAAGCAGGTCTTCGACGTCGTCCGCTGACCGTCCCTAGGCCTAGGACGCGCGGCGCCCGGTGGCCGAGCCGAAGCCCAGCCAGGTGTGGCGGTTGCCCCACCAGCACCAGCCCACCTTCGGGGCGTCGCGCCGCTCGCGCCCGTCGCGGCCGGTGCCGTTGCTGATCCAGATGGCCGGGGTGCGGGCGTCGAAGGTGCCGTTGGCCTTGCGCAGCCGCGAACCGATGGTCATGAAGCAGTGGTTGCGCTCCAGGGCCTCGGGCTGCTGGAGCACCCAGTGGATGCCCTCGGTGAGGACCAGCGGGGTGCGGTCCTTCGCGGTGAGGGCGGGGAGCGCCTCCTCCGGAGTCCAGTTGGCCATGTCGTCGCCGCGGTCGAGGCCGGTGACGACGTAGAGAGGGGTGTCGGGCAGCTCCATGGGGCCGACGGGGGCGAAGTCGTCGACGTCGTGCATGTCGGCGACGACGAAACCGGGCTTGCCCGCGCGGCGGAGCAGTGATGCGAGGGCCGAGGCGGGGACACGGTCCGGGTGGACGGCGAGCAGGACGTCACCGTCGACGCCCACACGGTGGGCGCCTTCGGCGTAGGCGCGCACCTCCTCGGCGGACAGCCCCGCGAGCTCGTGCACCCCGAGCTCGATGAGGCGCTCCGCCTGGGCGCTGAGCGTCGGAAGGGTGGTCACAGCGGTGGACACGGATTCGGGCACAGCACTCCCCCGGTTGGCTGTTCGAAGCGGTGGCCCCGGGTCAACGAGGCGGCCCGCCGGAATGTTCCCGCTCGGCCCGCTGCGCCCGGCCCGTGAGGTGCCGCCGCTCCTGGCCGCTCGTCGTACGGCGCGCGGCCTCGCGGTACGCGGCCGCCGCGGACTCCTGGTCGCCGAGCAGCTCCAGCAGGTGCGCCCGCGTCGCGTACAGCCGGTGGTGGCGGGCCAGGCGGCCGTCGGCCTCCAACTCCGCGAGCAGGTCGAGCCCGGCGGCCGGGCCGTGCACCATGGCGACGGCGACCGCGCGATTCAGCGTCACCACCGGGTTGGGCCCGAACCGCTCCAGCAGCTCGTACAGCGCGAGGATCTGCGGCCAGTCGGTCGCGTCGGTGTCCCGCGCCTCGTCGTGCACCGCCGCGATGGCGGCTTGTAGTTGGTACGGGCCCACCCGCCCGCGCGGCAGGGTCCGGCTGATCAGGTCGACGCCCTCCTCGATGAGCCGACCGTCCCACCGGTCCCGGTCCTGTTCCCCCAGCGGCACCAGCTCCCCGGACGGCCCGGTACGGGCGGGGCGCCGCGCGTCCGTCAGCAGCATCAGCGCCAGCAGCCCGGCCGTCTCGGCGTCCTCGGGCACCAGCCGGTGCAGCAGCCGGGTGAGCCGGATCGCCTCCGTGGACAGCTCGGGCGCCGTCAGGTCGGCGCCGCCGGTGGCGGTGTAGCCCTCGTTGAAGACGAGGTACAGCACGTGCCGCACCTCGCCCAGCCGAGCGGCGAACTCGGCCCCCTCCGGCATCACGAGCGAGGCGGCCCCGGCCGCCTTGACGGCCTGCTTGGCGCGGCTGACGCGCTGCGCCATCGTCGCCTCGGGAACCAGGAACGCCGCCGCGATCTGCGCCGTGGTCAGCCCGCCGACCGCGCGCAGCGTCAGCGCGATGCGGCTGGCCGACGACAGCGCCGGATGGCAGCACAGGAACAGCAGCGCCAGCGAATCGTCCCGGTCCCCGGCCGGTACGTCGTCGGCGGTACGGCTCAGCAGCTCCGCCTGCGGCGTGGCCAGCGCGAGGGTCTCCTCGCGGCGCCGCCGGGCGCTCTCGCTGCGTACCTGGTCGACCAGCTTCCGCGAGGCGACGGTCACCAGCCAGCCGCGCGGACTGTCCGGCACCCCCGCCTCCGGCCACTGCACCGCCGCGGCCAGCAGCGCCTCCTGCACGGCGTCCTCGCACGCGTCGAAGACGCCGTACCGCCGTACGAGCACGCCGAAGACCTGCGGCGCCAGCTCGCGCAGCAGGTCCTCGACCCCGTGGTGCGTGGTGCTCACACGTCCGCCGAAACCGTGGACTCGTGCAGCACCGGCCACAGCTCCACCGGCTCCACGTCCGCGAACGGCATGTCCGCCGCGATCTCCTGCGCCCGCTCCAGGCTGTCGCAGTCCAGCATGTAGAAGCTGGCGAGGTACTCCTTCGTCTCCAGGTACGGCCCGTCCGTGACCGCCGGAACCCCGCCCTCACCACGCCGCACCAGCTGCGCGTTGGCCGCGTCCGCCAGCCCGTACGCCCCCAGCAGCTCCCCGCTCGCGCGGTACTTCGCGTTGAACGCCTCCTGCTTGGCGATCGCCTCGGGCCACGCCTCGGCGGGGAAGGAGTCCCACTTGGCCTGGTTGCCGTAGATCATCGCGACGTACTTCATCTCGGGTGTCCTCCCCGTCCCGCGCGCCCCGTCGGCGCGCTGTCACCCCTTGGTCGGAGCGGGGAACGGGTCCTCGACATCCGACGACGAACTTTTCCCAAGATCTTTTACACGGGTGACCGGGCGAGCGGAACCTAGCCCTTCGCGTCCGGCTTCCACTCCTCGGCGAGGAGTCCGAGCACCACCTCGTCCAGGAACTCGCCCATCGCCCAGTGCGAGGAGCGCAGCACACCCTCGCGGACGAAGCCGTTGCGCTCGGCGGAGCGCAGCATCGCGGCGTTGTCCGCCAGCGTCTCGATCTGCAGCCGCCGCAGGCCGCGCACGACGAACCCGTAGTGGCACAGCACCGCGACCACGTCGGTGCCGTATCCCTTGCCGCGGCAGGACGGCAGCATCCCCAGCCCGATGTGCGCAGACCGGTGGTGGTTGTCGATGCCCCACAGCGTCGCGGTGCCGACCAGCGTGCCGCCGTCCAGCTCCACCACGGAGAACGGGACGCTTCCCTGCTGTTTGTCGTCCACCACGAGCCGCGGATCGCTCGAACCGGGCGTGATCGGCCGCCACGGCACGCCTTCGGCGCGCGAGGCGCCGACCACGTCGTCGTAGAGCTCTGTCCGCAGGACCGGGATGTCTTCCTCGTACCGGGCCCTGAGCCCGACTTTGCTGCCTCGAAGCATGCGAGGTTCCTATCCGGCCGGGCCGGACGGCGGCAAACAAATAATCGGTCACCGCGCAAGCAGCGTGCCACACTTCGCCGTCGACGAAGGGGGGTGCAGAGGTTCAGCAGGGCGGGAAGTGTCATGGCGGCGGCGACCGTACTGATGGTCGCGGGCTGTGGGGTCGGCGACACCGACAAGGCCGCGCCACCGGCCCCGAAGCCGAAGCAGTCGGCCTCCGCCACCGCGCCGCCCCAGGCAGAGGAGAAGACCAGGGACGACGTGGTGGAGGACTTCAGGTACGCCACCAAGGATCTCGCACAGGACTTCCGGGACGGGCCGGTAGAGCCGCAGAACCGTCACTGTGTCACCAACCTCGCCGTCCTGACCCGTACCGCTCCGGAGCGGTCGGACCTCGTGAAGGTCGTCCACAGTCTCGAAGAGCGCGGGTGGAAACTGTTGATGCCCGAGAGCGAGATCCGCCCCGGGGACGGTAGCGGGATCCACCTCTCGTCGGGCCCCTGGCGGATCACCATCGGTGGAGGGCCCGTACCGCCGGAGCTCAAGGGTCAGGCGGCCGACAACCTCGGCGGGATCGCCCTGACGGGCAACCGTAGGTGCCAGCCCCCTAGCCCGCTCCTTCAACCTCCAACCAAACCAAGCCACATGTAGGCATGTCATGGGAAGGTTCGGCTCGGCGCGGTTCGGTCTACAGGGGTGAAATGCATGGGGCTCGACTACAGCTACGAGATCATCACTCCCGCCCGGAACGTCGCCCGCGCACTCTCCCAGCTCGCCGACTTGGCACCGCGCACCCGCCGCGTGCCGCCGCTCACGGTCACTCTGCCCGGCGGTGAGCAGGTCAACGTCCCGTTCACCTCCCGCTTCAGAAGCGACCCGGTCGACTGCTCCACAAGCCGCACGCTGTCACTCGACACCTCGATCATGGTCGACGTCGACGACTCGGTGCGCGGGTTCTCCGAGGTCCGGGACTCGGAACTCGACGAGCTCGGGAGAATCGCGATCGGGTACGTCTACCTCACGGTCGAGTTCGCGCCCCCGCTCCACCCTCACTACGCGTCACTGCAGTTCACTGCGGCCACGTCGGGGATGAGCCGGATGTTCGAGCGTTCCTCAAGCGTCAGAGCGGTGTTCACCGACCTTACTGCCGCCAGCGGCGGAGTGTGCTGCGCGCTCGACACCGAGAGCGACACCTTGCACATCTGCTGGCTGAACGGCCAGCCGATCCAGGAGACGGTGCCCGGCCCCCGCTTCGCGGGCTACCGCGACCTCGTGGCCACTTGGACCGGTCAAGACCGGCTTTAGGCGACCGTGCCCGTCACCACCCGGACCACCGTCTCGTGCAACAGGTCCGGCTCCACGAACGGAGCCTCCGCCGTGGGCCGCGACCGCCAGTCCAGCGGCCACGTCAGCCCGTCGAGCGCGGGCACCCCGACGAACGCCGCCCCGCGCCCGTCCCGGCTCAGCGCCCTCACCCCCGCCGGCCAGGCGTACGCGCGTGCCGTCTGCGGCGGCAGGAGGAAGTAGAGGTTCTGCTCCCCGGCCAGCTCCCGGACGATGGGGCCCGCCGCGAAGCCGGTGAACTGCATGAGCTCGTACGCGACCTCCTCGCCGAGCATCCCGCCGATGCGTACGGCGTCGAAGTGGATGCCCGCGTGCCGCAGGGCGTGCCCGGAGGCAGGTACCCAAGAAGGCGCCCTGTCAAGCGAATTGCGCTGATTCATGCGGCCAGCTTGGCCCTCCGGTTCTACTGTGACCAGCGCCACAGGCGGTCTGTGAGCGGCTGTGTGATCAGGGAGGACGTGCGTGAAAGTCGGGAACAACGGCACCCCGGGCGCCGCGAAGGCGTTCGGCAGGCTGCTCCGCTTCTACCGGGAGCGGGCGAAGGTCTCCCAGGAGGCGTTGGGCCGCCACACCGGTTACTCCAAGTCCCAGGTGGCCATGATCGAGCGCGGGGAGCGGCGCCCGAGGGGCAACTTCGTGGAGCTGGCGGACGAGTTTCTCGGTGCACAAGGTGCACTGATCGAGGTGGCGAAGGAGCTGAAGGCGAGCGGTGTGGCGGCGTGGTTCGAGGACTACTTGGAGGAGGAGGCGAAGGCGGCGGGCGTCCACAAGTACGAGAACCAGGTGATCCCGGGGCTGCTTCAGACCGAGCCCTACGCTCGCGCGGTCTTCGGCTGCGCGTGCCCACCGCTGGACGACGAAGAGATCGAGGCGGGCGTCGCAGCGCGGTTGGCGCGTCAGGCGCTGTTCCACCGCAAGCCCACGCCGCTCATCAGCTTCGTCCTGGAGAAAGCGGCACTGACCAAACCACTCGGCGGATCGGCCGTCCTGAGAGACAACCTGCTGCACATCCTGAAAGTCGGCCAGCTACGGAATGTGCAGATCCAAGTGATGCCGGAAAACCGGCAGACCCATGCCGGCCTCAATGGCCCCTTCACGTTGCTGGATACAGCCGAGCGGCGCGGACAACTGGTCTATGTCGAAGGACAGGGCGGACGATACTTTCTCAGCGAACAGCCGGACCTGGGGGACGTGTTCGCTCGGTACAGCTCCCTGCGGGCACAAGCCCTCAACCCGGAAGACTCGGCAGAACTCATCGAACAGGCGGCACGAACGCTATGAACAGCGACCTCAACTGGGTCAAGAGCAGCTACAGCGGCCCGCACGGCGGCGACTGCGTCGAGGTCGCCGTCGCCTGGGTTAAGTCCTCGTACAGCGGCGACCAGGGCGGCGACTGCGTCGAGGTCGCCGCCTGCCCCCACACCGTCCACGTCCGCGACTCCAAGGACACCACCCTCACCGCCCTCAGCCTCTCCCCCACCGCCTGGTCCGCGTTCCTCGTCGCCGCCCAGAACGGCTGAGCCGAAGGCGCTCCTGACAGGGGCCGGGGCACCCACATGATGCGGGCATGACCGACATCGGAGAAGCGCTCTGGAACGCCACCGTCCGTCCCGCCGCGTACGCCCCCGGATACGAGCCCGGGGGCGATCAGTACCGGGCCGCCGTCCTGGAGCAGTACAAGCTGTGCGTGGAGATGGCCGACCGCACCAGCTCTCGCCGGTCACCGCCGCGCCCCGGCTGCGCCGTCTGCACCTCAACCGCTCCACCACCGGTGACCTAACGCCCCTACGGGACCTGCCCGTCGAGTCCCTGCACGTCACGCTGGCGCAGGGCGATCTGGCGCCGCTCGCCGGGCACGCCCACCTGACGTCGCTCGACCTGACCACCACCGCCCCGACGGACCTCACCCCGCTGCATTCCGTGCCCCACCTGCGCGGCCTCGACCTTTCCGGGGCCGACGCCCCCGACCTGACCGTCCTGGCCGACCTGCCGGAGCTGCGCTACCTCGCGCTCACCGGCCGCCAGCGGACTGCCTTGCTGGCCGGGGACGCGGTGCCTCGCCACCTCGCCGCCGCCCGCCTCGCCGACGAGGACGCCACGCTCGATGACGCTCTCGCCTGGGCGGCCCGCCTGGGGCTGGACACCGCGAACACACTCCGCACCACCGGCATGATCACGCCTTGACCTCAAGTCAACTTGAGTTTCTACGGTGTTTCCCACCGAACGCGAACCACCCGCGCACGACCGGAGGGACCAGCCATGGAGTACACCCACAGCGACGCCGAACTGATCAAGCAGCCCATCGGCTATTGGAGTTGGGCCGCCTATAAGGCCGTCGTCACCCGCACCCGCGCCGCCCTCGACGAGATCGGCACCACGCAGCCCCAGTGGTGGGTCCTCGCCCAGGTCGCCCGCGCCGAGACCCCCAAGACCCGCGCCGAGGTCTCCCGCCTCCTCCGGGACTACCTCGACACGGGCGAGGTGACCATGGAGGCGGAGATCGACACGACCATCACCCAGGGCTGGATCACCGAGGACCCCGAGGGCCGCCTCGCCCTCACCCCGGAAGGCAGCGCCTTCTACGCCAAGGCGGTGGCCCTCCAGGACGAGCTGTGGGCCGAACGGCACGCGGACATCTCGGACCAGGAGTACCTGACCACGATGAAGGTGCTCCAGCGCTTCATCCACAACACGGGCGGACGCTTCTGGCACCACTAGCGGCACAAGCGCTGAAGGGTGGTCGACGGAGGTACACGCGACGATGCCCCGGCGTGGCCCGCCGGGGCATCGGTCTTTCTTCACGGGGCTCCGTCAGAGGGACTGGACAGGCTCCCCCAGCACATGGAGACCGACTTGTTCGGCAAGCCACTGCGCTCGTTCGCGGTCACTCTTGCCCACGCAGACGTACAGCATGTGCTGCCCGGCCCCCATCGGTGGCGGCTCGAAGGACAGCTCCCGGGAGTTGAGAGCGAGCTGCACTCCGCTGTACTCGGTGTCCCGGTAGCCGAAGGGCCCGGCCGGCCAGGCACCGACATCCCATCGGAGCCAAGCCGCCACCCCCTGGGCCGCTTGGACGAACTCTTCCTCAAAGGTGCCCGCACGCGTCTCCTCGGGCACCTCCAGCGTGAGAGGCGGCTCCTCTGACAAGTAGCAAGAGCTGTCCGGCACAGCCGCGGCGAGCCGCTCGACCTCATCCTTGGTCGTGGCACGAGCCCGCCCCTCCACGACGGTGTAGTGCCGGTCCTCCGATAGCGCCAGCAGACGCTGGGCCGTTCGGAACACCTCGCCAACGTCAGAGGTCTCCAGGATGGGATAAGCGTAGGACGATCCCATTATTTTCTCACAACTTTCAGCCTGCATGCCTACTTGAGATTTACTTCTTGGATGTAATTTTCACCAAGGAAGATCACGGTCGTGAGCCGGACCTCTCGCGTCCTGGTGTTCTGCACCCAACCGTTTAGTTTGTTCATGGCGTCCCGCTGATCCACTCCCTCTACCGCAATGTAGACGGCATCAGCCCCCTGCCGGTTCGCGGAGGTCAGATGGCCCTGTATCCGGTCAGGATTGTCCGTCCTCTTGAACTCGGATCTAATACCATTCACCCAACTATCGAACTGCTTGTTCCCCGCCGCTCCGGGGGCAGGCTCGTTCTCCCGTCGGGCGACAATGGACTGCACGTCCTCCATTTCCATGGCTATCCGCATGGCGACATGGAAGTCGTCATCCTCCCAGGCAAACTCGTGATGTGGATGCTTGGCCGACTCGTCGATCTTTTCAAGCGCAGATTCGAGTTTATCCTCCAGCACGTCCATATCATACTTTTTTGCATTACGGCAGGCGAACTTAGTGTCCCAGCATAGGTTCGTCCCCGCATCAAGCAGCTTCACGACGTCACCGTAATAGCCTTCACGCTTGTAGTAGATCTGCACGAATCTCTTCCTGCGAATCTCCGCGGCGCGATCCTTATTCGTCCTGCCGACGATGTAGCCAGTATCCTCCTGCTGATATTCGATCGTGTAGTAGTTGGACTGATTTTGCTTCTTTCCTCCAGTATCCTGGTTCGCCTTTTCGTGATCATAACGACCATGAGAGCAGCTGTTCGGATTCTGCAGGCAAAAGTCCATCATGTCCGGGTCGTATTCACCCGACGGGTCGCTGCGCGTGACTGGGTTATTGCTGCTGTACGTGTAGCCGTGCAACTGCTGCGGATCAGTGAGATCCCTGACCGGGTCAACCGAGATGAACCTGCCGAGCGTCGGGTCGTACTCCCGCGCGCCAAGATGGGTAAGACCTGTATCGACGTCCTTGGTGCCTCCCACGAAGCCCTTGTCGCCCACCCAGCTCGAGGGTTGCGGGCCCCGCGCCTCACCGAAGGGGGTCGTCTTGCGGCGCGTGACCGCCTGCACTGCGTCAGCAGTGATTTGAGTAGTGCCCGTTCCATGGTGGTCGCTCAACAGGAAGGTGAGCTTCCCCCCGACCCGCATGGCGACCGCCTTGCCGGCTACCGAGTAATAGCGCGTACCGGTTACGACGCCCGCCTTATCGAGCTTGAGCTCGTTGCCACCCGGAAGATAAAGGGTCGCACCGGAGGAATCCTTCCGAATCAGCCGCTGACCCTCGGTATCGTACAGGTACGACGTGACCAGCGTGCCCTGAGTGACGGACTTGAGGTGACCCTCTTCGTCCCAGCCGAGAACCTGCTCAGCGGCACTGCCAATCTTGCGGCTAGTGGTATTTCCCGCAACGTCGTAGCCAAAGACTTCTTCGTGCGGGTTACTACCCACCTGGGTGACCATGGGCAGCATATGCCGTCCCGCAGACGGAGCGGCATAGGTGCGAACAGTGTCGGTGATAGGACCCGATGCGGTCTTGTGCCTGGTCTCGGTTTTGCGATTACCCACCGCGTCATAGGTATACGTTGTCCAGTATGCATCCCCACCACCGACGACTGCTGCAGAAGGCGTGGGCGCACACGTTTCACCCATGTTGGTCCACGCCTCGGTGATACGGCGCAGATCATCCAGTTTGAAGCACTGCGTGTCGGTGGACCGGCTGGCGTCCTGGCCGTAGGCGGTCGCGATGGATGTGATATTGCCAGCCGTGTCGTAACCGTACTTGGTGTCGCTAATGCGCTGGGGGGCTACCTCACGGTCATGATATGAGCGACTCAGTGCACCCGTGTGCTCGTCGAACTCGTTGCTGACCCAGAGATGCTGGCCGAAAGCTCCGAACTCTTGACGGATGTTCCGTCCGTAGTGGTCATATGTGTTCGCTGAGATGATCGGATCAGCACCTGCCCCCACGGTGTTGAGCAAGCCTTGCACCGGGGTGTAGGTATTGGAAACCTTTTCCTGCGGCAGCCCACCCGCAGCCGGATGCTGCACCCAGGAGACCTGGCCGGTGTTGAGATTGTAGGAGTTGATCCACTTGTACGTGCCCGCCAGCGCGCCTTCAGCAGCCGGGATGGTGACCTGCTGTCCAACGGGCTGGTAAAGGCTGTTGTACGACGTGATAGCCGTTTCGTAGGCATGTCCACCTACAAAACGCGTCGACTTGGCAACATGCCCCTTGGCCACGGTGTCGTACACCCATGTCGCCAGCGTAAGAGTGCCTTGCTTCAGTGCGGTGCGGCGCCCGAGTGCGTCATAGTCGTAATGCAGCGTCTGTTGACGAGCGTCCATGACATCCGTGACCCGGTCACCCTGGTCATAGAAGGACTTCGAGAGGCCCTTGTCCGGGTCATTCACCTCGATCTGGCGGCCTCGCACGTCGTACGCGTAGGTCCACTTCGCGTTGGAGGGGTCAGTCACCTGGGCGAGACGGCCGAGCTTGTCGAAGACATACTTGGTTGACAGGGCCGTGGTGCGCGCTGCGTCGGTGTACTGCTTGCTCTCAGTGACACGCCCCAGAGCGTCCACCACAGAGGCGGTAGCGGTTCCCCCCGCCGGCGGGATCACCGTCGTGGTATCGCCCGTATAGACGGTGGTTGTGCGCCTCGTCTCCTCTCCGAAGCGCTTCGAAACCACGGCAGTCGTGCGGCCAGCGCCGTCGTACTCCGTGTCGATCGACGCCGGATAATTCAGCTCCTGACCCGTGACCAACACCGGCTCCGGGGCTCCGGCAGCGAAGTATGTACCCGAGTTGCGCCATGCGTGGCCGCGCGTGTCGTAAAACGTCTCGGTAACCAGGCGGCCGGCCCGGTCGGGCGAAGCTTCCTGGGTCTGGCGAGGGCGCAGCATGCCGTCTGCGATCGCATACGCCGTCTTGTACTTCGAGTCATGCGTCAACGTGCTGGTGGTAGTGACGATGGGACCGTCATTGCGCACCAGGTAGTCAAAGACGTAGTTCGGTGAATCGGGGTAAGTCGAAGCTGATCGGGTTGCCAGCCACACCTTGGTCACCCGCCCCAAGGCGTCATACACGCTGGTCACCACCTTGCCGTTGGCATCGGTCACCTGGGTCGGCTGGCCACGCAAGGGGTCTATTACAGTTGTGACCACATGTCCGAGCGCGTTGGTGACGAGCGTCTTCACCGCAACCTCGCCTGTGGCAGGCGTGTACGCAGTGGTGGTCACGTTGCCGAACGCGTCGGCTGCGGCCAACGCGCGTCCATGCAAGTCAGCACAGAGCTGCCGGCCATCGGCGCCACATGTGCTGGGCACCATGGCAGTGACCTCATAGGCATCGCCCTTGCCGTTGATCCGTTCCGTCTTCGTGATCAGGCCCCGTCCGGGCACAGACCCCAAAGCCCCGTTGTCGTAGTACGTCCGCGTGCTGTCCATGACGTCTGCCGGACGGTTCACAACGCTGCCGCACGGCACGGCGACCGTCTCGCTCTGCGACAGCTTGTTGAGCGACCACACGCCGAGGTTGCGTGCGTAGCTCATCGTTACGCACTTTTCATCACCCGTCTTGGCGGTGTCACCGGTGTACGACTCAGCCGTCACCATGCCGTAGCCGTCGAAGCTTCGGGAAATTTGGGTGGACCGGATGCCCCCGGTGACAGCGGTGCGAGTCACCTCCTTCTCGGATCCCGTCATGTATGCCTCAAGGGCCGGGAGGCCGGCGCGTTGGCGGGAGGCGGTCACAGTCGAGCGCCACGGCGTGTAGGAGGTGGCGGAGACGAGCTTCGCCGTGTCGTCCCCGTTGTACGTCACGGTTTCCCGTTTCATGCCCACGAATTGTTCACGGTCCGTGACTGCTTCCCCCGCTGAGTCAAGAACCGCTTTGCCGTCAAGGCCCCGGAAATAACGCGTTTCGGTCAACGTTCGGGGATCGGATCCGGCACCCGTGCGAGCCTGAACCCGCTCGTAGCCTCGCGCAAGTGAGTGAGTTCGCTCGTCGGCCTTGATGAACTCATCGGTGCTTTCGGCCCAGGCGGCACCGCCGAGATACGAATACGACGTGACCTTGTCCGGGGACTCCGCCAAGTTGTCGCCCTCCACCACCTGCATCACAACGTAGGTGTTGAACCAGTCGAGCTTGGCTGTGTCTCCCTCGTAGGCCCACTTCACCGGGTAGCAACGAGTGTGGTTCGTAGCGTCGGGCGCCGGAAGGGTGGTGACGGTGCAATCCGGCGTGGAGTAGATGACCCCGATAGTGGCACCGGTCTCGGTCGTGACCTGGTATAGGCGAAGCCTAACGAAGGGGGCCAGGCCATCACCGGTCTTGTCGACTCGGTTGGCCCTCTGTTCACCCGCGAAAGACACAGGAGGGAGTGAGACAGAGCCACCAGCCTTACCCGTGCGGGTAATGGTCTTCAGCCACATCGGGGTGGAGACGCCATCACCGGCAGGGGGGAAGTCCTGTGCCAGCGCCCACGAATCCACATCCTTGTATACGCCGCCCGTCAGCAACTTCGTGGTGATCGACGTCAGACGCTTACGGGACCAGAACGTGGGAGAGAACTGGTCCTTGCACTCGGTTGCTCCGTCCTTGCAGTACTGGTCGAAGGGCACGTCAGGCCAGTTCTTGGCGTTTACCTCATCGAACGTACCGCAGCTCGTCAAGCAACGCTCTGCTACACCGAAGTGGACCTGGCCCATCGCCTTGCCGGTATACACCGCATCACTGCGCAGTCCGTAGTCAATGTGGTCGAGGTGCCCGCCTCGAACGTACGGGGTGACGGTGCCCTTCCCGGTGACCAAGGAGACATTACGGGCATAGTTGTTTGCCTCGGTCTGCCAGTAGTACGCCATGGCGTCACCGCCCGGCGCCACCACGTAGTCGAGTTGCCAGCGCCAGGCCTGTTGGCACCATGCACTCGCGAAGGAGGCGCTGTAGCACGGCTCACCTACCTGGTTGCCGTACACCGGCACTGTCCAGGCAGAGTTGGTCACGGGATCATCGGCTGCGGTCCCGTTGTCCTTCCAGCCGGGAAGGCGGTTGAGGCCGAAGAAGTACTGAACACCGTCGGCAGCGGTGACCTTCCAGTACTCCCCTTCGCCGTCGAGCGCCGCAGTACCCTTGTCACCATTGATGGCGCCGGTGAGTTTCTCGACCTTCTCGGCACCGTCCTTGGCAGGGTGCCAGCCCTTGCCCTTCTCGTACACGAGCTCGGTGTTCTTGCCGCCGAGGTTCAGGATGGCGTTGTCGTTGTACCAGCAGAGGTCCCCGACCTTGGCAGTGTTGGTACCCCCCGTCTGGTCGTCATTGCAGGGCTTGTAGCGACGCTCGATGAAACCCGGTTCCCAGTCCCAGCCATCGCCAATCCATGAGGCCTGGTTATTGGACGCCGCGGTTCGACCGTCCACGGTCTGGGAGTTGTAGTGCAGTGCGATCTCAGGCTGGGCTCCTCCCGGGACGCCTGGCACGTCGATCGGCTGGGACCACGTGAATGCACCGGTCGAGCCACCCGCGCTCCATGAACCGGACGACTGCAGGGACGTCGCCTTGTAGTCGCCTGTTGGACCGGACGCGTCGGCCGTCGCAGCGAGTACGGTCACGCTGCGACTGGCAGGCGCCTCCGCCGTCACCTGGCCGCCGCGGGTGTCGTTCGTCGTCCTCAGCGGCTTCTGGACCCGGCACTTCGCCACCTGGGGGGTGGTCAGCGCGCATGCGGGCAGCTGTACCAGGCGCAGCCGCGCCGCCCAGTCACCACCGTACGCCCCTCGGAATGACGAGTAGTCCACCGTAACGCGAGCCGGAACGACGGCGGCCCTCTTCGCCGTGTCGCTGCGGTGCACCGACAGCAACAGACCCTCGATTCCAGCCTTTTGCGCGGCGTCCCGCCCGGCGAGTGTCACCTTCACCTTGGGCGGGGCGGTGTCCCTCGCTGCTGCGGCCGCTTTCTTCGCGCCCTTCGCGGTAGGAACCGCGCTGACCGAAACGGGTAGTGCGCCCGCGCGCCCGCCCTTGTCGAGTGACACCTCCGACGCGCCTGCGGCGGGCCAGGTCACTTTCGGCGCATTTTTGCGCCAGGAGTTCGCGGCAGCCGCATCGGGCCGCTTCACACTCCCCACGGCTACCTTCTGCACCGGAACGGCCTTCGGTTGCTTCATCTTCGGAAGCTCCACCGAATCGTCCGGCCCCGCCGCGAGCGCGACACCCGGCAACACCCCGGTCAGAACCGCAGCGGCCAAGAGTGTCGGCAAGCCGCGCATGCCGAAACGTCTCACGCTGTACCCCCCTCAAAAAATACGCAATCCCAAAAATAGCCTGCGCAGAGTAACAGCACCCCACCCTCCACCAGATGCCGTTTCCAAATGCCGACGAGGGAGGGAAGCTGCAGTGCGGCACGAAGTAAATTCAAACGCCACCATGACGGATCAATCGGATTTTAACCTCAAGATCGCCGCAAAACGGCTGGTCAGCCGTGCTACCAGCACATGGTTGTCGATAGAGTCACGCAACTTATCCGGCCCTGAGAGGTATGCGTGACACAGGAAAAACCGACTCGACGGAGACCCAGAGAGCGCCTCATTACGCGCGGCATTTCGTTTGCCTTGGCGAGTGCAATTTCAGCATCCGGTCTCGTCCTACTGCCCGTTACGGCCGCTGCAGCCGCCGCCACCATCACCACGACACTTGACCCCGTCGCCGAAGGCTCCAAGAGCGAAGAAGAATTCGCGCTCGAACAGGCAAAGGCAACCGGCCGGCCCTACGAGCTGACCTCGGCCCGCACCGAGTCCACCGATACCTGGGCCCTGCCCGACGGCAAGTGGTCGGTCAAGCGGTACGGCACGGCCGTGCGGGTGTTGCGGGACGGTGCCTGGGTCCCGACGGACCCGACCCTGGGGTTCACGGCTACCGGCACGGTGGCACCCAAGGCTTCGACGGTCGACGTGACGTTCTCCGGCGGTGGCACCGGCCCGCTGCTCACGGGCGTCAAGGACGGGCGCACGCTGTCGATGACGTGGCCGAACCCGCTGCCGAAGCCCACCCTCGCCGAGAACGTGGCCACCTATGCCGAGGTGCTGCCCGGTGTGGACCTCCAGCTGAAGGCGGAGGTCGAGGCCTTCTCCCAGCTGCTGGTCGTCAAGACCGCCGAGGCAGCGAAGAATCCGGCGCTCGCGTCGCTCAAGTACAAGCTGGACACTGTCGGCCTCGACGTGTCGACCGACGCGGAGACGGGCAGTGTCAGCGCGGTCAACCCGGCCGGGCAGACGGTCTTCACCAGTCCGTCGCCGCTGATGTGGGACTCCACCAGCAACAACGCCGGTCCCGCCCCCGTGGCCACGTTCAGCACGACCACCACATCGGACGAGAACCCCGCCGACGCGTTCGAGCCGCCGCCCGGCTCGCAGGACGCGCAAATGCCGACCACGGTGTCCGGCGACACGCTGGAGATCAAGCCGGACCAAGCACTGCTGACCGGCGCGGAAACGCAGTACCCCGTCTTCATCGACCCGTCCATGGCCTGGGGCGAGAAGCAGAACTGGACTCGGGTGTACCGGCACTACCCGAACATGTCCTTCTGGAACACCAAAGACCCCATCCGCGTGGGCTACGAGGCAGAGACCGGCGGCTCTACCCGCATATCCCGCTCCTTCGTCCAGCTCGACACGAGCGACGTCACGGACGCACAAGTCATCAGCTCTGTCTTCCGGATCCACAACATGTGGTCGTGGTCCTGCGAGCACAGGCCCGTCGAGCTGTGGCACGTGGGTCCCATCAGCAAGAAGACCACCTGGAACAACCAGCCGGCCAAGAAGGCACAGCTCGCCACCGTGAACGACGCGAAGGGCTGGAGCGACGCCCCGGGCTGCGAGGCCGGCAACCTTGAGTTCGACACCACCGCCAAGATCCGCGAGGCGGCGCGCAAGGGCTGGGCGAAGATCACCCTCGGGCTGTACGCCTCGGACGAAACCGACACCTTCGGTTGGAAGAAGTTCGACGCCAAGAGTGCGACCCTGGAGACGCTCTACAACAACCCGCCCAAGACACCGGAGCGCCTGGGCACCAACCCGCGGACGCAGTGCACCGCCGGTGGCCTCATCGGAAACACGCGGGTCAGCCTCTACGCCACGTTCGACGACAAGGACGCCGGCAACCTGACCGCCGAGTTCCAGCTGTTCAAGGCCGGCACCACCACGCCTGCGGTGACGCAGAGCCTGCCGGCCAACAAGGGCAAGGTCACTACCTGGGTCGTGCCGGACGCGAGCCTGCCATCCGGCGACTGGACCTGGAAGGCGCGCGCCAAAGACCAGGACAACGCGTACTCCCCCTGGTCCACCACATGCAAGTTCACCATCGACCGCACCCGGCCGAGCAAGCCGCCGGTGATCGCGTCCGAGGGCAACAAGTTCCCGTCCGGTGAGAACGGCTGGCCGGCGGTGACCGGCAAGGCCCGGGAGACCGGCAGGTTCACGTTCTCGCCCAACGGCGTGACCGACGTGGACCACTACGTCTGGTGGACCGACTATGACCCGGACACCAACGACGCGCTGCCGGGCGTACCGGCCTCGGTGACACCGCCCGGCTATGGCCCGCACTTCGTTTACGCGTACAGCGTGGACAAGGTCGGCAACCGGTCGGACACGACGTCCTACCTGTACTACGCGGGCCGGTCCCAGACACGCGACGGGCCGACGGACCTCAACGGCGACGGCAACAGCGACATCTGGAGCACGGACTCCAACGGCACGCTGCTCACCTACGCCGGACAGGGCAACGGCGACTTCGCCGCGGCCACCAACGGCGGCAAGTACTTCCCCTCCACCAGCGTGGACTCGCGCGGTGACTGGGGCCAGGACGGCTACAACGATCTCGTCGCGCTGCAGTACGACAACGTCGAGAAGAAGAAGCGACTCTGGACCTACCCCAACAACGGCAGCGGCGTCATCAGCGACAGCTACACCGAGCTCACGGTGGCCTGCCCGGTCGTCAACGAGGAGCTGGGCTGCATCGGCGACGAGAAGTGGACTGGTGACGACCACTGGCACAACGCCGAGCAGATCGTGGCGGCCGGCGACCTCAACGGTGACTCCCAGCCCGACCTGCTGGTCAAGCAGGGCACCTTCCTGTGGGCCTACTACGGCAACCGCGCCGCGTACAGCCTCGACGTGCGCGAGCCCGTGCTCGTCGGCGGCGGCGACTGGAACAAGTTCACCGTGATCGCCCCCGGCGACCTCAACGGGGACGCCATCGCCGACCTGTGGCTGCGCGACAACACCACCGGTGACCTCTGGCGTTCGTACGGTAAGAAGGGCAGCAACGGCTACCTCGACCCCACCACCTGGGGCAATGTGGCCGGCCGGGTGAAGATCGGCACCGGCTTCACGGCGGCCTCCTACCCGGGCGTCGGCTCGGTCGGCGACATCACCGGAGACGGCCTCGCGGATCTGTGGGCCCGCAAGGCCGACAACACCATGGTGGGCTACCCCGGGAAGGTGCCGGCCACGGGCAGCACCATCGCCCTCGGCAGCCCCTTCGTCATCGACGGCATTGTCGGTGGCTCCCGCATCCCGTCCGGT
Organism: Streptomyces sp. NPDC003036; assembly: GCF_040611175.1. NCBI lineage: Bacteria > Bacillati > Actinomycetota > Actinomycetes > Kitasatosporales > Streptomycetaceae > Streptomyces > Streptomyces sp. NPDC003036. The sequence goes on from NZ_JBEXNO010000006.1 coordinate 93,204, forward strand.
ACCACGCTGACCGGTGGGCAGTCGCTCACTTCCCGCTCCGCCAAGCTGACGATGCAGAACGACGGCAACCTCGTCGTCACCTCGAACGCCGGCAAGGTGCTGTGGTCCTCCAAGACCGCGGGCAACATCGGAGCCAAGGCCGTCATGCGCAGCGACGGCAACCTGGTGGTCTACAAGGCGGACGGCACCACCGTCGCCTGGGAGTCCAAGACCAGCGCGCCCGAGGGCTACGCCATGCTGCAGGACCGCGGCGACCTGGTCGTCTTCAACGTCAGAAGCCAGTCCCAGTGGTCCAGTGGCAGCTCGATCCGCCATGACTACAACGCCGACGGCCGCAGTGACATGGCCGACTGGTACGACTACGGCGACGGGCGCGACTCGCTCCACAACTTCACCGCCGCCTCCGACGGCACGTTCCTGGCCCCGAACACCGCCTGGACCACCCCGGCCGGCAACATGACGGCCTCGGCGATGAAGCGGGTGACCGGCGATTACAACGGGGACGGCATAGGCGACGTCGCGAGTTTCTACGGTTACTCGGACGGCGCGGTCGCGCTGTTCACCTGGACCGGTAAGGGCGACGGCACCTTCAACACGCCCTTCAAGTCCTGGAACGTCAAGGCCGGATCGTGGACCTTCGCCCGCATGACGCCGTACAGCGGCGACTTCAACGGGGACGGGCGCGACGACGTGGCCGTCTGGTACGACTACGCCGACAAGCACGACACGATCTGGACGTTCACCAGCGCGGTGAAGGGCGGCTTCAACAACCCGGTCAGCTACTGGACGGCGGTCAACAGCTGGGATCAGTCCCGCGCCAAGACCGTCACCGGTGACTTCAACGGCGACGGCCGCGACGACCTGGCGTCGTTCTTCGGTTACGGGGACGGCAGCGAGAAGATCTGGACGTTCAGCGCCACCGCCGACGGCAAGTTCGTCGCGACGTACTCCTGGTCGGCCACGAGCTGGGGAGACTGGAGCCGCACCTCGCTGCACGCGGGCGACTTCAACGGCGACGGCCGCGACGACCTCGCGGCCTGGTACGACTACGTGGACGGCCACGACGCCGTGCACATCTTCCCCAGCACGGCGACCGGCGCCTTCACCTCGGTCTACGAAGCATGGACCACTCCGGCCGGAAACTGGTGGCGGGAGAGCGTCAAGCTGGTCACCGGTGACTACAACGGCGACGGCCGCGACGACCTCGGTGCCATGTACGGCTACGACGACGGCGCGGTCCGCATGTGGACCTGGACGGCCAGGACCGACGGCAATCTGAACGGTGCCGTCGGAAGCTGGTCGGCTCCTACCGGCAACTGGACCTTCAGCAGGGTCGCCTTCCTGGAGCAGCAGAACTGACGCTCACCGAGTGGTGACCGAATGAACGACTGTGGCCCGTCCTGACGTGAGGACGGGCCACGGTTGTCTTCGGATCAGGCCCGGGACTGCAGCATCCGGTCGAAGAGATTGCTCGTCGCCGTGCGAATGCGCTGATCGACCCGGCCCTCTGCACTCAGGGCGATGGGCCAGTTGAAGGTTCCCGCGGCGAACACCATGGTGCCGCGCCGGTCCACACACAGGCTGGTGTTCTGGATCTTCGTTCCCCTGCCCATGCTGTCGGGGTACGGGGAGTGGGACAGCAGGGTCTGCTCGACATCCCGAGGCTTGGGCATCTTGCGGTCGAACCCGTCGGCCTCGATCGCCACCAGGTCGGGTATCTCATCACCGTCACGCACACCCGTGCCCGCCCAGAGCCAGTGGCCGCTCTCCTTCACGACGAGAGGCACCGGGTCCTTCAGCATGCCGTTGTACTGGACGCCCAGCAGCCCCTGCTCGGCGCGGCGGTGGTCCTTGTCCAGGTGCCGCCATCGGATGGTGGGGCCTCCGGCGCCCGGGTTCGGGTCGGCCTCCTCCTTGTAGCAGGCGACCACGCGGCTCGCCTTGTCCCGGGCGGAGGGCTCCAGCCGGATATTGAAGTAGATGTTGTTCGCTCCCAGGAACGCCAGATGCGTCCCCGCCTTCACGGCCGCTTCCGCGTGGTCGCGCATCTCCTTGGACCAGTACTCGTCATGTCCGGGGAACACGATCGCTCGGTGCCGGGACGGGTCTATGCGCCCTTCGTGCAGATCGATGCTGGTCGCGTAGGTGACGTCGTATCCCGCCTCCTCGGCCCAGCGGGTGAAGGACATGTCCATATCGAAAACCATGGGCAGTCCGTCATGGGAGTACGGCCGGTCGAAGGAGACCTCGTAGGAGCGCTCGGGGTTGGCACCGAGCCCACCCGTGGGCAGATGCCCTCGGTAGAGGTTCCTGCCCGTGCGGCCGTCCCTGGGCCACAGGTTGTAGGCCTGGTACGTCGTGAAGGGGGCCACCATCAGGATGTCCGAGGTGCGCTGCACGTCCCGCACGACGAACGGCGCGTAGCTGCGGTGGCCGTCGGCGGTGGTGAAGACGGCGAGGAAGAGCCCCGACACCCAGTCCTTCGGTATCTCGAAACTCCACGACACCGGCCAGTCGCAGGCGATGACCCGTGCGTGTCCCTTCGCCTCCGGCGTGGGCCGTGGCTTGCCCTCGAGCCGCGGGCTGACCGCCACACGACGGGCACCCGCACCGGCGTAATGGCCTATGCGGTAGAGAGCGACGTTGAAGGTGCCGGCGGGGCGGACCGACACATGGAAGTCGATGGTCTCGCCAGGGCTCACGGAGGTGGCGGAGGTGTATCCGTGTATCTGACCGTTCAGGTCGTCCACGGCCCGGATGCCGTCGATGCCGACCTTCCAGTCGGCCTTCCCGGCCAGCTTGTTCTCCCGGACCACGGGGTTGTCGCCGGTGCGCACGGCTCGCCGCACCGGGGGCGGCCCGGCGGCCTCGCTCTGCGCCTGGCAGCCGGTCAGCGCCGCGGCGCCGAGGCCGATCACTCCCAGGGCAGCACGACGGGACACAGCGGACATGGGCAACCTCCGTTGAAGCCGACGGGCGGTCGCCCAGCGCGCTACAGGATGGGACTGAACGGCACGCGAGAGCTATGAAGCATCTTCGGAAATGCCGGAACGACTGTACTTGTAGTGAACACATCTTCGACGTGATGGGAAGAAAATGTGGGAGAAGGCACTCACCCCCATCGCGTCAGCGGCGACCTGCCCGGCGGCCCTCGGAGTTCCCCCGCGACTGACAACTCCCTTGCTTCGAGCGCGCTCCAAGGCGTTGGCTGTACGACCATGAAGTACACGCAGCTCGGACGCACCGGACTCAAGGTCAGTCGCATCGTCCTCGGCACCATGAACTTCGGGCCGCAGACCGACGAGGCCGGCAGTCACGCCATCATGGACGCCGCGCTCGGCGCGGGGATCAACTTCTTCGACACCGCCAACGTCTACGGCGGGCCCGACAACCGGGGCCGCACCGAGGAGATCGTCGGCTCCTGGTTCGCCAAGGGGTCCGACCGCCGGGACAAGGTCGTCCTTGCCACCAAGGTGTACGGGCCCATGGGCGGCACCGGGGACGTGTGGCCCAACCACGACCGGCTCTCCGCCGTCAACATCCGGCGGGCCGTCGAGGCCAGCCTGAAGCGCCTCAACACCGACTACATCGACCTCTACCAGTTCCACCACATCGACCGGCACACGCCGTTCGAGGAGATCTGGCAGGCCATCGACGTACTGATCCAGCAGGGCAAGATCCTCTACGCCGGGTCGAGCAACTTCCCCGGCTACAAGATCGCCCAGGCCAACGAGAGCGCCGCCCGCCGCGGCATGGTCGGACTCGTCAGCGAGCAGTGCCTCTACAACCTCGCCGAGCGCCGCGCCGAGATGGAGGTCATCCCCGCCGCGCAGGACTACGGCCTCGGCGTCATCCCGTGGTCCCCGCTGCACGGCGGACTGCTCGGCGGCGTGATCAAGAAGGAGGCGGAGGGTACGGCGCGCCGCACCCAGGGCCGTTCCGCCGACGCGCTCGCCAACAGCGCCGTACGCGAGCAGGTCCAGGCGTACGAGAACCTCCTCGACAAGCACGGCCTCGCGCCCGGCGAGGTCGCGCTCGCCTGGCTGCTGACCCGGCCCGGGGTGACCGGACCGATCGTCGGGCCGCGCACGGCCGAGCAGTTGGAGTCCGCGCTGCGGGCGGTCGAGCTGGACCTCTCGGACGAGGTGCTCCAGGGGCTGGACGCGATCTTCCCGGGGACCGGGCCGTCGCCGGAAGCCTTCGCCTGGTAGGCGTAGGCGTAGACGGACGCGGCGGCGGGGGTCACACGACCGACGCCGCCGCGATGATCAGGAACATCAGTACGAGCACACCGGCCATGATCCGGTTTCGGGTTTTGGGGTCCACGCTTCGAGCGTAACCGCCCGCCGGGGCAGGACCGCCCGCAGGGCTACGTGCCCAGCGGCCAGGCGCCCACCGTCTCGTAGCGCGGCGGGCCGCCGGGCTCGCCCTTCGCGGCGAGGTTGCTGCGGACCAGGACGAGCTCGCCGGCCTGCCACCGCGCGCCCTCGAAGTGCTGGAGCTCGTCGACGTACGGGCGCAGGTCGACGGTCTGCGTACGGCCCCGGGCCAGCGTCAGGTGGGCGTGGTAGGCGCGATGCTCGTCCATCACGATGCCGGTACGGCGGGCTGCCGCGTCCGTGCGCTCGGCCAGCAACCGGATGTCGTCGAGCGCTCCCGCCGCGCCCGCCCACAGGGTGCGGCGCCCGAACCGGCCGCCGCCGTGGAGGCGCAGGGGGAAGGGCGCGGTGCGGTGGGCGGCGCGGGCGAGGCGGCCGCGCAGCTCGGGCAGGAGCCGCTCGTCCACCTCGCCCATGAACGCGAGGGTGAAGTGCCACCCCTCCCGGCCGGTCCAGCGCAGGTCGTCCGCGCCGGGGAGGGTCTTCAGGCGTCGGACCTCGGTGGCGAGTTCGTCGACGGCCGCGGGAGGCGGCAACACGGCAGCGAAAAGCCTCATGACGCGAGTCTGGCATGATCGCGCGCCTCTATTCTCGGGCCATGGACATGCCCATAACCATCAGGAAGGCCGACGCGGACGACATCCCCGCGATGCTCGCCATCCTGGACAGTGCCGTCGTCTGGCTGAACGCGCGCGGCATCACGGCGCAGTGGGGGACCGAGCCGTATTCGACCCGGCCGAAGGCTGTGGAGGTGGTTGGCGCGTACGTCACCGAGTGCTCGCCCTGGATCGCCGAGATCGACGGCGTGCCGGCCGGGACCATGACTCTCGCGCCGGTCCCGGGTGCGCACGTCCCGCCCGCCGACGAGCCGGAGGTGTTCGTCCGCAGCCTCGCCACCGAGGGGCGGCACCACGGGCGGGGCGTGGGCAGCGCGCTGCTGGCGCACGCCGTGGAGGAGGCCCGTCGGCAGGGGGTCTCGCTGCTGCGGGTGGACTGCTTCGCGGGCAGCGAGGGCCGACTGGTGCGGTACTACGAGCGCCAGGGCTTCACGCCGACGGAGACGTTCACGGTGGGCGACTGGCCGGGCCAGGTGCTGGCGCGACGGGTGTGACGGGTGTGACGCCCGGGGCCTACGAGGTGCGCCCCGGAGCCCTACCCGCAGACGCTACGCCGCCGTCGCCAGCTGCTCGCGCGGCACGAACCGCACGTGCGGGTGCCCCCGCCGCATGTCCAGCTGCAGCCGCAGCCCGACCGCCCGGACCAGCACCAGCCCGATGACCGCCGCCGCGGCCAGGGAGACCGCGCCGCCGGTGGCGAAGCCCACGCGGGCGCCGTAGGTGTCGGTGATCCAGCCCACGAGGGGCGCGCCCACCGGCGTACCGCCGACGAACACCATCATGTAGAGGCTCATCACGCGGCCCCGCATGACGGGGTCCGTCGCCATCTGGACCGACGAGTTCGCGGTGACGTTCACCGTGAGGCCCAGCATGCCGATGGGGACCATCAGCAGGGCGAACAGCCAGAAGGCCGGGGCGAGCGCCGCGGCGATCTCCAGGGCGCCGAAGGCGATGGCCGCGCCGACCAGCAGCCGCAGCCGCGAGGTGCCGCGCCGGGCGGACAGCAGGGCGCCGACCAGCGAGCCGACCGCGATCAGGGTGTTGAGCAGGCCGTACGTCCCCGGTCCGACGTGGAAGACGCCGTCCGCGAAGGCGGTGAGCCAGATCGGGAAGTTGAAGCCGAACGTGCCGACGAAGCCGACGAGCGCGATGGGCCAGATCAGCTCCGGGCGCCCGGCTACGTACCGCAGGCCCTCCCGCAGCTGGCCCTTGCCGCGCGGGGCGCGCGCGGACTTGTACAGCTCGCCGGTGCGCATCATCAGCAGCGCGGTGAGCGGGGCGAGGAAGGACAGGGCGTTGACGAGGAACGCCCAGCCGCTGCCGATGGAGGCGATCAGCGCGCCCGCGACGGCGGGGCCGACGAGCCGCGCCGACTGGAAGTTCGCGGAGTTCAGGCTGACGGCGTTGCGCAGCTGGTCCGGGCCGACCAGCTCGGAGACGAAGGACTGGCGGGCCGGGGTGTCGACGACCGAGACCATGCCGAGCAGGAACGCGATCAGGTACACGTGCCAGACCTGGACGTGCCCGGAGAGGGTCAGGACCGCGAGGGCCAGACCGCACAGGCCGAGCGCCACCTGGCAGGCCAGCAGCAGGTGCCGCTTGGGGTAGCGGTCGGCGATGACGCCGCCGTACAGGCCGAAGAGCAGCATCGGCAGGAACTGCAGCGCCGTGGTGATGCCGACGGCGGCGGCCGAGCCGGTGAGGCTGAGCACCAGCCAGTCCTGGGTGATGCGGGCCATCCAGGTGCCGGTGTTGGAGACGATGGCCCCGGTGAAGAAGAGCCGGTAGTTGCGGACCTTCAGGGAGGCGAAGGTCGACTTCTCATGCGTAGGGGTGGATATGCGTGCGGGTGCGGAGTCTGCTCCGTTTCCCGTACTCAAAGGTTCGCCTCCTCGATGCGGTGTGCTTACAGGTGCGCGAGCTTCTCCAGCACGGGCGCCGCCGCGCGCAGCTTCGCCCACTCGTCCTCGTCGAGCCCCTCGGCGAGCGAGGCCAGCCAGGCGTTCCGCTTGCGGCGGGACTCCTCGAGCATGGCCTCGGCCGTCTCGGTCGAGCTGACGACCTTCTGTCGGCGGTCGTCGGGGTGCGGCTCCAGCCGGACCAGTCCCTTGGCTTCGAGCAGCGCCACGATGCGCGTCATGGACGGCGGCTGGACGTGCTCCTTGCGGGCCAGCTCACCGGGGGTGGCCGAGCCGCAGCGGGCGAGGGTGCCGAGCACCGACATCTCGGTGGGGCTCAGCGATTCGTCGACGCGCTGGTGCTTCAGGCGTCGGCCCAGCCGCATGACGGCCGAGCGAAGCGAGTTCACGGCGGCTGTGTCAGCGGGCTCGCCGTGGGAGAGGTCAGGCATGTTCCTTAGCATAACTCATTACTCTGACTAAAGACCAGCGCTTCACCCGAACGGGTGAGAGATTTCCGGAAAGCGACGCGAGCGGGCGCGCAGGGCGGTCACCCTGACCGGCATGGCTTCGACGGTGCTCAGTCTGCGCATAGATGGGGAGCTGCTCGACCGGGTCAGGCAGCACGCGGCGAGAAGCGGAATGAGCGTCCAGGACTATGTGGTCCGGACGCTCATTCGCGAGGATTTCGACGAACGCTTTCAGGCGGCGGTCGACGAGACGGAGAGGTTCTACGGCCTCACCTGACGTACGTGACTCACGTGAGGCCCAGCGACGGCATGGCGTAGTAGAAGACGAAGACCGCCGACACGACGTACATCGCCACCGGGACCTCCCGGCCGCGCCCGGCCGCCAGCCGCAGCACGCTGAAGGCGATGAAGCCGATGCCGATGCCGTTGGTGATCGAGTACGTGAACGGCATCATCACCATCGCCAGGAAGGCGGGCACGGCGATGGTGAAGTCGCTCCAGTCGATGTCCCTCACCGACCCGGCCAGGATCAGGAAGCCGACCGCCAGCAGGGCCGGGGTGGCCGCCTGGGACGGGACCATCGTGGCGAGCGGCGTGAGGAACAGCGCCACCGAGAACAGCGCGCCCGTGACGACCGAGGCGAGGCCGGTACGGGCCCCCTCGCCGACGCCCGCCGTGGACTCCACGAAGCAGGTGGTGGCGGAGGAGGAGGTGGCGCCGCCGGAGGCGACGGCGAGGCCGTCGACGAGCAGCACCTTGTTGATGCCGGGGAAGTTGCCGTCCTTGTCGATCAGCTTGGCCTCGTCGCCGACGCCGAGGATCGTACCCATGGCGTCGAAGAAGCAGGAGAGGAGGACGGTGAAGACGAACAGGCAGCCGGTGAGCAGGCCGACCTTCTCGAAGCCGCCGAACAGGCTGACCTCGCCGACCAGCCCGAAGTCGGGCGTGGCGACCGGGTTGCCCGGCCACGTCGGGGTGGTCAGGCCCCAGGACGGGATGGTGGCGACGGCGTTGACCACCATCGCGACGATCGTCATGACGACGATCGAGATGAGGATGGCGCCGGGCACCTTGCGGATGATCAGCGCGAGGGTGAGCAGGGCGCCGAGCACGAAGACGAGGACCGGCCAGCCGGTGAGGTGACCGCTCGACCCGAGCTGGAGCGGGACGGTGGTGTGGGCGGCGTCCGGGATGCGGGAGACGAAGCCCGAGTCCACCAGGCCGATCAGCATGATGAACAGGCCGATGCCGATGGCGATGCCCTTGCGCAGGCCGACCGGCACGGCGTTCATCACGCGCTCGCGCAGACCCGTCGCGACCAGCAGCATCACGACGATGCCGGCCAGGACCACCATGCCCATCGCGTCCGGCCAGGACATGCGGGGCGCGAGCTGGAGGGCGACGACGGTGTTGACGCCGAGACCGGCGGCGAGGGCGATGGGGACGTTGCCGATGACGCCCATGAGGAGCGTCGAGAGCGCGGCGGTCAGGACGGTGGCGGTGACGAGCTGGCCGCTGTCGAGCTGGTGACCGTACATGTCCTTGGCGCTGCCGAGGATGATCGGGTTCAGCACGATGATGTACGCCATCGCGAAGAAGGTCGCGAATCCGCCGCGTACCTCCCGGGCGACCGTGGAGCCGCGCTCGGTGATCTTGAAGAAGCGGTCCAGGCCGCTGATCGGCTGCTGCGGGGACGGTGGCGTGGCGCCGGTGTCCACCGGAGCGGTGACCGAGGAGGGCATGCGAAACCTCAGGGTGCGGGGGGCGGGAAGGGGGGTTGACCGGTCGTATTCGTTCATTCACACGAAAGAAACCAGTCAGGCATAAGACGTTTCAGTATGAATGCATCATGCGAAGATCGGTATCTCCGCGCGTAGATGTGTCCGCTGGGTGGGACGCCGCTGCCCCTCGGGAGTCCAGCGGGACTCCGCATAGACTCGCCGCATGGCGAAGTGGACCCCCAAGCACGAGGCACCGGAGCCCCTGGAGGGGCCCGTCGTCGGCACGATCACCGGTGGCACGATCCTCTGGTTCGCCCTCTTCCTCGTCCAGGTCCCCTTCTACGGCTGGTTCGCCGACCGCGACCTCACCTGGTGGGTGTGGACCTGCCTCGCGGGTGGCGGCCTCGGGCTGATCGGCATCTGGTACGTCCGCAAGCGCGACGCCGCGATCAAGCGCGCGCGGGCCCAGCGGGACGCGGCACCGGGGCCGTCCGGCTCTTGACCGCGTTCGGCGGGTGAACGCCCGCCTCCCGCCGTACCGTCGAAGACATGACGCAGCGGGCGAAGATCGACACCGACGGCCCCGAGCCGGGGGCACCCGTCATCGACGCCGGGGCGGAGCTCGACCCCGTCCACCCGGTGGCGCCTCCCGTGCGGCACCGGCCCGAGGGGCTGACCGCCGCCGAAGTGGCCGAGCGGGTCGCGCGGGGCGAGGTCAACGACGTACCCGTACGCTCCTCGCGCTCCGCCGCCGACATCGTCCGCGCCAATGTCTTCACCCGCTTCAACGCCATCATCGGCGTGCTGTGGGTGATCATGCTGGTCGTCGCGCCGATCCAGGACAGCCTCTTCGGCTTCGTCATCCTCGCCAACACCGGCATCGGCATCGTCCAGGAGCTGCGCGCCAAGAAGACCCTCGACGGGCTCGCCGTCATCGGCGAGGCCAAGCCCACCGTCCGGCGCGACGGGGTCGCGGCGCGGCTGTCCACCTCGGAGATCGTGCTCGGCGACTGCGTCGAGCTGGGTCCCGGCGACAAGGTCGTCGTCGACGGCGTGGTCGCCGAGGCCGACAACCTGGAGATCGACGAGTCTCTGCTGACCGGCGAGGCCGACCCCGTCGTGAAGAAGCCCGGCGACCAGGTCATGTCCGGCAGCTTCGTCGTCGCGGGCGGCGGGGCGTTCACCGCCACCAAGGTGGGGCGCGAGGCGTACGCGGCGCAGCTGGCCGAGGAGGCGTCCCGCTTCACGCTCGTCCACTCCGAGCTGCGCAGCGGCATCTCCACGATCCTGAAGTACGTGACGTGGATGATGGTCCCGACCGCGATCGGGCTCGTCATCAGCCAGCTCGTCGTCAAGGACACCGACCTCAAGGAGTCCGTGGCCCGGACGGTCGGCGGCATCGTGCCGATGGTGCCGGAGGGGCTGGTGCTGCTGACGTCCGTGGCCTTCGCCATCGGCGTCATCCGGCTCGGGCGCAAGCAGTGCCTCGTCCAGGAGCTGCCCGCCATCGAGGGGCTCGCGCGCGTCGACGTCGTCTGCCTGGACAAGACCGGCACCCTCACCGAGGGCGGCATGGACGTCACCGAGCTGCGGATGCTCAACGGCTACGACGAGACGTACGTCCGCGAGGTGCTCGGCGCCCTCGGCGCGTCCGACCCGCGCCCGAACGCCTCCCTCCAGGCGATCATCGACGCCTACCCGGCGGAGGCGGACGGCGGGTGGACCTGCGTCCAGGCGCTGCCCTTCTCCTCCGCCCGCAAGTACAGCGGCGCCGCCTTCCAGGAGCCGGACGGCACCAGCAGCTGGCTGCTCGGCGCGCCCGACGTGCTGCTCCCCGACGGCGACCCCGTCCTGGACGCGATCGAGGACCTCAACGCCCAGGGCCTGCGGGTCCTGCTCCTCGCCCGCGTCACCGCCGCCCTGGACGACCCCGAGGTCGCCTCCACCGCCCGCGCCGCCGCCCTCGTCGTCCTGGAGCAGCGGCTGCGGCCCGACGCGGCCGACACCCTCGCCTACTTCGCCGACCAGAAGGTCGCCGCCAAGGTCATCTCCGGCGACAACGCCGTCTCCGTCGGCGCCGTCGCCGCCAAGCTCGGCATGGACGGCGCCGACCGCGCCGTCGACGCGCGCCGGCTGCCCGCCGAGCGGGCGGAGATGGCCACGGCCCTGGACGAGGGGGCCGTCTTCGGGCGGGTCACGCCGCGGCAGAAGCGGGACATGGTCGGCGCGCTCCAGGCCCACGGGCACACGGTCGCGATGACGGGCGACGGCGTCAACGACGTCCTCGCCCTCAAGGACGCCGACATCGGCGTCTCCATGGGCTCCGGCTCCGAGGCGACGAAAGCCGTCGCGCAGATCGTGCTGCTGAACAACAGCTTCGCCACCCTGCCGTCCGTCGTCGCGGAGGGGCGGCGGGTCATCGGCAACATCACGCGCGTCGCCACGCTCTTCCTGACGAAGACGGTCTACTCGGTGCTGTTGGCGATCCTGGTGGTGTGCTCGCAGGTGGAGTACCCCTTCCTGCCCCGCCACCTGACGCTGCTGTCCACCCTCACCATCGGCGTCCCGGCTTTCTTCCTCGCCCTCGCGCCCAACAAGGAGCGGGCCCAGCCGCACTTCGTACGCCGGGTCATGCGGTACGCGATCCCCGCCGGCCTCGTCGCCGCCACCACCACCTTCGCCACCTACCTGCTGGCCCGCACCCACTACAGCGGGGAGGGGGCGCTCGCCGCCGAGACCAGCGCGGCGACCCTCACCCTCTTCCTGGTGTCCCTGTGGGTGCTGGCGATCATCGCCCGCCCCTACACCTGGTGGCGCGTGGGCCTCGTGGCGACGATGGGCCTCGGTTTCCTCGTCGTCCTCGTCGTGCCCTGGCTCCAGGACTTCTTCGCCCTGAAGCTCGTGGGCACGACGATGCCGTGGGCCGCCGTCGCCATCGCCGCCCTCGGCGCGGCGGTGCTGGAGCTGGCGTGGCGGTGGGTGTCGCGGAAGATCCCGGCGACGGCCGATTAGGCCCGGCCGCCGGGCAGGGTACTCAGTCGAACCAGCGGTCCCGCGCCAGCTCCTCCGTGCGCGACGGGTCCTCCAGCAGCGCCGCCACCTCGAAGCGGCGCGGCCACTGGCCCGCCGCCCAGGCCAGGCCCGCCGCCACGCCCTCCAGCGTGGACGCGTGGACCGTGCCGTCCGGGGCCCGGAGCCAGTCCAGCTCCACTCCCCCGGCACGCAGCTCCTCGTGCTCGACGTACGTCTCCGGGGTGCCCGGCCCGAGCAGGGCGTGCACCGACTCCGGTACGTCGTGGACCTCGCCCTCCGAGGTCACCTCGGCGTCCACGGCCTCGCTCAGCCGCCGCACCTGGAACAGCTCCGCCAGCTCCGCCGCCCGCGACGGGGCCACCGGCAGCAGCGCCCGGCCCCCGGCGAGGGGCAGCAGGTCGGGCGCGTCCGCGACCAGCGCCTCGGCCGCGTCCACCACCCGCACCTCGCCGTCGACCACGGCGCGCAGCTCGTCCGGGAGCAGCGACACCTGCTCCGGGTCGAGGTCCGCGAGCGCGGTGTACAGGCCGTGCAGCTGCGCCGCGCCCACCTCGCGGTCCGGGTCCGCGAGGCGCGCCAGCAGCTCCGCCGCGCCGCCCGGCTCCTCCAGCAGCGCCGCGACCGAGGTCCGTACGCCGAGGGCGCGCAGCACCTGCGCGTCCTGGAAGCCCGTCGTGTCGACCGCGTCGTACAGGCCCTCCAGCAGCGGGTCGGCCCCGGCGGCCCGGAGCCCGGCCGGGCGGCGCCCGTCGAGCACGGGGTGGCCGCGCAGCCACCACGCCGTGTAGGAGCGGACGGTCTCGGTCGTGCCGTCCGGCAGCAGGATCCGCACCCGCTGCGTGAGCGCGTCCCGCAGCGGCGGCTGCGCGAGCAGCGCGAGCGCCTGCGGCCAGGCGTCGTCGTCGACCAGGTCCAGGTCCCGTACGGCCACGATCTCGGTCGCCACCGGCGGCACGGGCGTGTCCGGCAGCCGGTCCAGGACGTCCTCGCACCACACGTCGACGGCGTCGAGCAGGCCGACGTCGTCCGGCTCGGGGAAGTCGCCCTCGCGGGGCTCCACTTCGTCCGGGTCGAGCACGACGTCCGTGGCCCGTACGAGCGCGAAGTTCGCCAGCACCCCGCAGGCGGCGAGCGGCTGTTCGCCCCAGCGCTCCGCCAGCTCCGCGTCCACCAGGGCCAGTTCGTCCTCGCGCATGACCGAGGCGAAGGGGCTGCCCGGCAGGACCAGTTCGCTCGCGGGCGCGAGCTCCCCGTCCTCGTCCGGCAGCGCCAGGGCGCCCAGCCACGGCTCGTCGCCGGGCTCCAGGCCCGCTTCCCGTACGAGCGCGAGGACGGCGTCCGCGAGCTCGTCCGCGTCCAGGCCTGCTTCCTCGTCCCAGACGTCCTCGGCATCCAGCGAGGCGGCCACCGCCGCCCGCACCTGGGGCGTGGTCAGCACCGCGCGGGGCGTCGCCGCCACCGCGCCGAGCTTCTCCAGGACGGGGTGCGCGGCGTCGGGGTGCGCCACCTTCAGGCCCAGGCGCGTCAGGTCGACCGGGGTGTCCGGCAGCGGCAGCAGCACCTGGCGCGGCCCGATCGCCGTACGCCCGCCGACCAGCGGCACCGGCAGACCCGTCAGCCGGTCCGGGTCCACGCCCGCGAGGGACTCGTACAGCCAGTGCCACCACTCCGGCGCCCGCTCCACGCCCGCCAGCCGGTCGATCGCCTCGCCCAGCGGCAGCCGCGCCACGCCCAGCGCGCGCAGCTCGGTCCGGCGCTCCAGGCCGGCCGGCAGCAGCGTCGGCAGGACCTCCGCCAGGACGCGTACGGTGTCGGCGCCCGCGCCCTCCACGACCTCCGCCTCGAAGGGGCGCAGGGCGTGGAGCTCCTCCGACGGGGCCGCCGGGGCGAGGAACGCGACGCGCGGCAGCAGCTCCAGCACCGCGCCCCGGATCGCGCCGTCCAGGACGCCCTTGCCGAGCGGGCCCGGCACGAGGTCGATCGTCCCCGTCGACACGGGCCGCCAGTCGGCGAGCAGTTCGGCGTACGCCTCGGCAGCCCGCCGCACCAGGAAGTCGGTCAGCGGCCCCGGCGCCGGGTGGCGGCGCGTGGTGTCCAGCGGGAAGGAGGCGATGAGCAGCGCGGGGATGCCCAGCGGCTCGTCGGTCGGCGTCGGCGCGTGGACGACGGGCGCGGTACGGGGCCGGACGGGCGCGCCCTCCTCGTCCACGGGCACGGCCCAGGTGAGGGACCAGTGGGGCCGCAGCCGCTCCTCGACCGGTCGGTCCTTCAGCAGGTCGGGCGCGATGGCCCCCTGCCGGCTGACGGTCCGCCAGCGGTGCGTTCCGCCGGCGCTGTCCTCGATGTGCGTGTAGCCGTCCCGCCGCGTACGGGTCAGGACGCGGCTGCCGCCCGGCGTCTCCACGACCACCTCGGTGAGGCCCGGGAGCGTCAGCAGCAGCGCGTCGTCGACGCCCGCGAGCAGCCGCTCGACCAGGTCCACGGCGGCCGCGTCCCGCAGCGGCAGGATCACCACGGTGTCGTAGCCCCCGGGCGCGGTGCCCTCGGCGGGCAGCGGCAGGCGCAGCAGCGGCACGTGGCCGTCGCGGCGGCGCAGCTCGTCCCCGAGGCCCGGGCTCGCCTTGGCGGCGTCGGCCGCCATCTCGCGCGCCTCGCGCAGCGACCAGCGCACACCGCCGTGGCGGCCCACCACCGCGGGCTCGTCGCTCACCGCGAGCACGGCGGCGAAGCCCACGCCGAAGCGGCCGACCGCGCTCTCGTGGCCCTCGCGCTTGGCGGACGCGCGCAGGGTGGACAGCGACTCGACGCCCGTCGCGTCGAGGGGCGCGCCGGTGTTGGCGGCGACCAGCACCGCGCGGCCGTCGCCGGCCGGGTCCGCCGGGTGCAGCGTCAGCCGGAGCCGTCCCGCCACGCCCGCGCGGGCGGCGGCGTCGGCGGCGTTCTGCGCGAGCTCCACCACCAGGCGGTCCCGGTAGCCCCCGAGCGCCAGGTCCTCCTCGGCGTTCGCGTCCTCCCGGAACCGCGCGGGCGCGGCGCCCCAGGCGTCGAGCACCCCGCGCCGCAACCGGGCGGTCCCGAACGGGTCGGCCGCGCCTTCGGTCGCCATGGCCCTCACGCTCACGTCGTGCTCCGCTCTCGTGGACTGTGCCTGTACGGGGCCCGAAGGTACCGCGTGAGAGCGACCGGGATCTTGTTGGGCCGGGCCCTAGCTGTGGCCCAGGTCCTCCGAGGCGGCGTCCGGCGAGGTCGCCGGGACGGAGCCCTGGTCGTGGGCCGGGCGCAGCGGGAAGGCGTCGGCGCCCATCGAGTCGAGAACCGGCGGCGCGGGGCGCGGCGGCTTCGGCATGACGGCGGCCTCGGAGTGGCCGCCGCAGCCGTACCCGAGGGACACCACGCGCCCGTCGGCCGGGGAGAACTCGTTGGCGCAGACGCCGAACGCCAGCCGCAGCGAACCGCCCAGCGGCACCAGGAAGCCGCAGCTCGCGCAGGAGGCGGGAGCGGCCTGGGCCATCGGGGTCTTCGCGCCGAAGGACTCCTCCCAGCGGTCGGCCGCGACGTGGAGCCCGTACCGCGACAGCACGCGCGCCCGGCGCATGCCGAGTTCCTCGGCGACGGCCGCGATGGCGCCCCGGGAGGGCGTACGGGAGACGAAATCAGCGTCCTCGGCGGCGGCCAGCTCCGCGACCTCCTCGGAGACCGGGGAGTTCGGCGGCGGCTCGTCCTCGCCGGTGTAGCCGGGCTCCAGGCGCAGGTCGTCCTGCTCCGTGGGCAGCAGGTCGCCGGGCCCGAGGTCCCCGGGCCGCAGGCGCTCGCTCCACGGCACCCACTCGGGGGCGAGGAGGGCGTCGGAGCCCGGCAGCAGCACCACCTCGTCGAGGGTGACGTTCTTGGCGCGGGAGGCGCGGGCGACCGTGACGGCCCACCGCCAGCCGCGGTAGCCGGGTTCGTGGCTCGCGAAGAAGTGCGTGACGACCCGGTCACCTTCCGCGACCACGCCGGCGTGCTCCCCGACGACGCCCGGGGCGGCGACCTCCTCGGCCGCCTCCCTGGCGAGGTCTACCGCCTCCGCGCACAGCCGGTCCGGGGCGGGGGTACGCGCAGTACGGCTTCGCGTCGTCGCAGCACTCACAGGTCTCGCTTCTCTCCTACGCCGTCTCACAGATGCGCCGGCCGAGTCGCGATGTTGGGCGGCGGGCGGAGCGGACCGGAGGACCGCATCGACGTCCGCGCCCGACGTTTCCGTTTCCCGGGCACACCTATCGTCATCCATTCTGCGGGATGCCGAAGAGGCGCGCGGCCGAGAACAGCCGCCGGTGGCGCGCTACGCACGCTACCCCCTCCGCCGCCCGCCGCCCACCTGCCCGCCCCAAGTAGCCGTCATACCGGTTCATCGATGTGGCACGTGGGGCACTATGACGGGGTGGCAGCCGCGAGGTCGTCCTCCGACGCGTCCGACGGTGCCGGGCCGCTCCGCAGGGCGGCCGGGCGGATCGGCCGTGCCATGCACCTGCCCTTCACGGGCACCGCGCGCGGCATCCGCCGGGCCACGCACGCGCAGGGCGCGGGCGAATCCGGCCTCGGCAAACTGATCGAGCTGCACGCCCTCAACGGCGCCGGTGATGTCATGATCACCGTCGCGCTCGCTTCCACCGTCTTCTTCTCCGTGCCGACCGACGAGGCCCGCGGCCGCGTCGCGCTGTACCTCGCCATCACGATGGCGCCCTTCACGCTCCTCGCCCCCGTCATCGGCCCGCTCCTCGACCGCGTCCCGCACGGCCGCCGCGCCGCCATGGCGGGCGCGATGCTCACCCGCGCCGTACTCGCCCTCACCATGTCCGGCGCCGTCGCCACCGGCGGCCTGGAGCTCTACCCGGCCGCGCTCGGCGTGCTCGTCGCGTCGAAGGCGTACGGAGTCGTCCGCAGCGCCGTCGTGCCGCGCCTGCTCCCACCCCGCTTCTCGCTCGTGAAGGCGAACTCGCGCGTGACGCTGGCCGGGCTGCTCGCCACAGGGGTCGCCGCGCCCGTCGGCGCCGGGCTCCAGTTCATCGGTCCGCAGTGGCCGCTGTACGGGGCGTGCGTGCTCTTCGTCGGAGGAACGTTCCTGGCGATGTCGATGCCGCACAAGGTGGACTCGGCGCGCGGCGAGCGCAAGGCGCACATTCTGACCCACGGCGAGCGCAAGCCCAGCCTGCGCACGGTCGGGCCGTCCGTCCTGCACGGCCTCCAGGCGAACGCCGCGCACCGCGCCCTCTCCGGCTTCCTGATCTTCTTCCTCGCCTTCCTGCTGCGCGAGCACCCGCTGTCCGGGCAGAGCGCGGCCGTCTCGCTCGGCATCGTCGGCGTCGCGGCGGGCGTCGGCAACGCCTGCGGCACCGCGGTCGGCGCGTGGCTGCGGGCCCGCGCGCCCGAGGTGATCGTCGCCACCATGCTGACGCTCGCGCTCACGGCGGCGGTCGTCGCCGCGGTCTTCTTCGGCGGCGTCGCGGTGGCGGTCCTCGGGGCGATCGCCGGCCTGTCGCAGGCCCTGTCGAAGCTGTCGCTCGACGCGATGATCCAGCGGGACGTGCCCGAGGTGGTGCGTACCTCGGCGTTCGCCCGCTCCGAGACGCTGCTGCAGATGGCGTGGGTGGTGGGCGGGGCCATCGGCATCGCCCTGCCGCTGAACGGCTCCCTGGGCATGTCCGTCGCCGCGGCGATCCTCGCGGCCGGGGCGCTGATCACGGTACGGGGCCTGCTGTCGGCCGCCCGGCACGGCGGCACGCCGCACCCCCGCGTGGCGTGATGCGGGGTGGCGTATAGCCTTCGAGCCATGACCGTTGCGTTCATTTCCGGTAGGGCCCGCCGGGCCGGCGTCGCTCTCGGTGCCGTCTCCGCGGGACTCCTCGTCCTCTCCGCCTGCGGCGAAAAGCCGACCCCGCTCGCGACCGTGACGGTCGGGTCCGACTCCGTGCACGCCGAGGCGACCTGCTACAACGACGGGAAGCCGATCAAGGAGTCGGAGATCCAGAAGTGCCTGGACAAGAAGTCCGGCAAGACCATCGAGGTCGCTCTGGACGACCGGATCCGCTTCGGCGTGGACCCGGAGATCGCCGAGAACGGCTGGACGCTCTTCATCGGCGGCCAGCAGGCCGAGCAGGAGCCCTTCAAGAAGACGTACCGGACGATTCCGGCGAACGCCTTCCTGTCGAGCCAGACCGGCGAGATGTCCAACACCGCGCAGATCAGCATCGTCGAGACGACCGGCAAGAAGCTGACGGGCATCTGGCACTTCGAGCTGAAGAAGGCCACGTCCTGACGTTGCGCGTCCTCGTCGTGACGGCGGTCCCGGCCGAGGCCGAGGCCGTCACCCGCGGCCTGGCGGGCTTCGCCCCGTCGGGCCCGCCGCGCCGCCTGCCGTCGGGCCACACGGTGTCCCCCTGGCGGCGGGACGGCCTGTACGGCGTCCCGGCCCCCGGAGGCTCACCCGCGGCCTCCCCCGGCGCCGTCGTGGACGTCGTGGCGGCCGGGGTCGGGCCCGCGGCCGCCGCCGTGGGGGCCACCAGCGCCCTGGCCTCGGCCCCGTACGCGTACGACCTCGTCGTCTCCGCCGGAATCGGCGGCGGCTTCGCGCCGCACGCGCCGCTCGGGGCCGTCGTCGTCTCGGACGCGATCGTCGCCGCCGACCTGGGGGCCGACACGCCCGACGGCTACCTCACCCTCGACGAGCTCGGCTTCGGCCGCTCCACCCACCTGCCGCCCGCCGGGCTGACCGCGCGCATCGCCGCCGCCCTGCGCGCGGGCGGGCAGCGGCACGTCGTCGCACCGGTCCTCACCGTGTCGACGGTGACCGGCACCGCCGAGCGCACCGCCGAGCTGGTCGCCCGCCACCCGGGGGCCGGCGCGGAGGCCATGGAGGGCTTCGGCGTCGCCGAGGCGGCCGCCGCGCACGGCGTGCCCGTCGTCGAGCTCCGCGCCGTCTCCAACACCGTCGGCCCGCGCGACCGCGCCGCCTGGCAGATCGGCCGGGCGATGGACTCCCTGCGGTACGCGTTCGAGCTGCTCGGCACCACCGTCTTCCTGGAGGACCTGTGAGGATCGCGTATTCGCCCTGCCCGAACGACACCTTCGTCTTCCACGCCTGGGCCCACGGCCTCGTCCCGGGCGCGCCCCCGCTGGACGTGACCTTCGCCGACATCGACGTCACCAACGGCATGGCCGAGCGCGGCGAGCTCGACGTCCTGAAGGTGTCGTACGCGGTGCTGCCGTGGGTGCTGGAGGAGTACGCCCTGCTGCCGTGCGGCGGCGCGCTGGGCCGGGGCTGCGGCCCGCTGGTGCTCACGCGCGAGCCGGGGACGGAGCTCGCGGGCAGGACGGTCGCGGTGCCGAGCGAGCGCTCGACGGCGTACCTGCTGTTCCGTCTCTGGGCGGCGGACGTCGTCCCGGGCGGGGTCGGCGAGGTCGTGGTGATGCCGTTCCACGAGATCATGCCGGCCGTGCGGGACGGCAAGGTCGACGCGGGGCTCGTCATCCACGAGGCCCGCTTCACGTACCAGAACTACGGCCTCCACCGCCTCGCCGACATGGGCGAGCACTGGGAGTCCACGACGGGCCTGCCCATCCCGCTGGGCGCGATCATCGCCAAGCGCTCCCTGGGCGCGGAGACCCTGAAGCTGCTCGCCGAGTCGGCGCGGACCTCGGTCCGGATGGCCTGGGACGACCCCGAGGCGTCGCGTGCGTACGTACTCGAGCACGCCCAGGAGATGGACCCGGCGGTGGCCGATCAGCACATCGGGCTGTACGTCAACGAGTTCACGGCCGGCCTCGGCGAGGACGGCTACGCGGCGGTGCGGGGCCTGCTCACCCGCGCGGCGGCCGAGGGGCTGGTGCCGCCCCTCGGCCCGGACGCGCTCACGTTCGTCTGACCTTCGCCCCACGTCGACGGCCGGAGGCCGGCGCGGCGGCCCGAAGCCCGCGAAGCGGTGCGAGGGCCGCAGAAAAGCTCAGACGTCGAGTTGGTCGGCGACCGCCCGCAGCAGGCCCGCGATCTTCTTGCCGTGGACCTTGTCGGGGTAGCGGCCCCGCTCCAGCATCGGGGTGATGTTCTCCAGGAGCGTCGTCAGGTCCTGGACGATGGACGCCAGCTCGTCCGGCTTGCGGCGCTGCGCGGCCGCGACCGACGGGGTCGGGTCCAGGACGATCACGGAAAGCGCCTGGTCACCGCGCTGACCTGCGACGACGCCGAATTCCACGCGCTGGCCGGGCTTGAGGGCGTCCACCCCGGCAGGGAGCACCGACGAGTGCACGAAGACGTCGCCGCCGTCGTCGCGGGAGAGAAAGCCGAAGCCCTTCTCGCTGTTGAACCACTTGACCTTGCCGGTAGGCACGTCTGTCCTCGTCCTCGTACTCGATGTCTGACGCCACGAAATGGCTCTGGATAGCACTACAGCGGGTCGTTCGACCCGCCGAGACCAAGGCTAATGGTCTTGGGCAGGGTGACAAGACGTCTCTGATTTGTTCCTCCGGCCGGGGAACTACCCTGGCCGAATGCGTAGTGAAACCCCTGCGAGCAGCGCCGCCCCCGGTGACGGCCTCGTCCGCACCGGCGGAATCGTCTTCATCGTCGGCGCCATCGCCACCCTGGTCACGGTGGCGCCCCTCTTCCTGGGCACGGACCCGTTCCCGCCCGTGGCGTACGCCGTGTGCATGCTGATGGGCGTCGGGTTCGCCCTCGCCGCGGCCGGGGTGCTGCGCTCGATCGCGGCGCAGCGCCGTCAGGCGAGGTCGGCGGCGGACTCGGCGGCCAAGCCCGCCCTGTAAGCCTCCCACCAGGCCGGAAAGGCCGTCAGGTCCTCCAGGACGACATCCGCGCCGGCCGCCCGCAGCTCCTCGGCGTCGCAGGGACCGGTGGGTACGGAGACGGCGAGCGCACCCGCCGTGCGCGCGCCGCGCACGTCGCCGGTGTGGTCGCCGACGTACACGCTCGCGCCGTGTTCGCGCAGCGCCTCCGCCTTGGCCTCCGCCCACAGCCAGCCGACGACCGCGTCGGGCTCGATGCCGAGGTGGGAGAGGTGGAGCTTGGCGTTCGGCTCGTGCTTGGCGGTCACGACGACGGCCCGGCCGCCCGCCGCGCGAACGGCTTGAATCGCATCCCTCGCGCCCGGCATCGCCCGCGTCGGCTCGATCGCGTACGCGGGGTAGAGCGCGCGGTAGCGGTCCCCCATCTCCTGAACCCGGTCGGCCGGGAACCAGTGCGCCAGCTCCTGTTCGAGCGGCGGCCCGAGGCGGGTGACGGCCAGGTCGGCGTCTATCCACACACCGGTCTCGGCGGAGAGCGCCCGGTAGGCGGCGTGGATGCCGGGACGGGAGTCGATCAGCGTCATGTCGAGGTCGAAGCCGACGGTGAGCGGCGCGTGCGGGGCTGAGTGCATGGGGGCCATTGTGCCGGGCGGCGGCTTCCGGCCACCCGGCCCGCGGGGCGGGATCAGGCGCGGCGGGAGCGCCAGATCAGGAAGAGGGCCGACGCGAGGGCCGCGCCCCGCACCACCCAGGGCCACGTCTCCGACACCGCCTCGCCCATCGCCCCCTGCGCGATCGGATCGCCCCAGCGCCCCTCCGTCCGCCCCCACAGCCACACCACCGCGCCCGCCGCGACCACGCCCGGCAGCCCCATGACCGCCCACTTCGCCTCCGTACGGCTCAGGCGGCGCGAGCCGTACGCGAGGAGCCAGCCGCCCGCGAGCGGGTACCAGGAGCCGAGGGCCGCGCCCGCGAGGAGGAGCACGGCGGCGAGCAGCAGGAACGGGTTGCGCAGCCGGGCCGGCGCGGGCGCGGGCGCCGGTACGGCCTCGGGGGCGGGTGCCGCTGCCGGGGGCGTACGGCGGCGCAGGCGCGGGAAGCGGCGGCCCTTGTCCGGCGGGGCTGCGGCTTCGGGAGCAGCCGGCGCCTCGGAAGCACCGGGGACCTCAGGGGCCTCGGCGGGCGGGGGCTTCAGCATCTCCGGGATCTCGACCCCGCCGTGGAAGCCCGCCGGCACGTCCTCCACGCGCCACCAGTCCGGCTGGACGTCGCCGGACCCGACCTCGTCCATGCCCGCCAGATGCGGACTCCCGGCCCCGGACCCGGCCGCCTCCGGCTTCGCCGTCCGCTGCGGCGGTACCGACAGCTGCCCCGAGGACGCCGCCGCCACCACCTCGTCCGGCGTGCCGAGGCGGGTCAGAATCCGCCGCACCGCCTCCGGGCTGTCGCTCTTCGCCCGCCGCTGCTCGATCTCGCCGCGCAGCGACGCCACGAGCCTCATCCTCGCCTGGGAGGGCAGCTGTTGCCGCTGGGCCAGGTCACCGACCCGGCTCAGGTAGTCGAAGACCAGTTGGTCGCTCTCGATCCCCACGTCCCGACGTTAGCGTGCGCGCAGGGGCTAACGTGGTGCGGATGGGGACCGATGGCAACGAAGGCAAGGGCGTCACGGCGGCTCCGCGCACCCTCGCGGAGGCGCTCCGCGCGCGCGGTGACGAGGGTCTGGCCGTGCTGCTGCGCGCTCGGCCGGATCTGCTCGTACCCGTACCGAACGACCTGACCCAGCTCGCCACGCGCGCCGGTACGCGCGCCTCGGTCGTCCGCGCGCTGGAGCGGCTGGACCGGTTCGCGTTGCAGACGGCCGAGGCGCTGGCGGTGGCGCCGGACCCGGCGCCGTACTCCGTCCTGCTCGCCCTCATGGCGGGCGACGAGGGCGACCCCGCCGTCGAGGCGGCGCTGCCGGGCGCGGTCGGAGTGCTGCGCGACCAGGCGCTGGTGTGGGGCGACGACGAGCGGCTGCGACTGGTGCGCACGGCACGGGAGTTGCTCGCGCCGTCGTCGCAGCACGCGTCGCCCACCGGGCTCGGCCCGACGGTCGCGGAGGCGACGGCGGGGATGTCCCCCGGGCGGCTCCAGGAGATCCTCGCGGCGGCCGGCCTGCCGACGACACACGATCCGGTGTCCGCGGTGGCGGCGTTGACGGCGCTGTTCACCGACCGGGACCGGATGGGCGCGCTGCTGGACACGGCTCCGATGGAGGCGCTGGCGGTGCTGGACCGCCTGGTGTGGGGGCCGCCGTACGGCGAGGTCACGCCGCACCCGGCGCCGCCGGTGCGATGGCTGCGGGAGCGCGGGCTGCTGCTGCCGGCGACCGCGCGCACGGTGGTGCTGCCGCGCGAGGCGGCGCTGCACCTGCGCGGGGGGCGGGCGCACCGGACGCCGGAGCCGGTGCCGCCGGTGATCGCGCCGGCCGTCGAACACCGTCCACAGGTTGTGGACAACACGGCGGCGGGCCAGGCGTACACGGCGCTGGCGACCGTCGAGGAGTTGCTGAAGGAGTGGAACGAAGGCGGTCCGGCCGTGCTGCGGGCGGGCGGCCTCTCGGTACGGGACCTGAAGCGGACGGCCGTCGCGCTGGACGTGTCGGAGCCGGTGGCCGCCTTCTGGGTGGAGCTCGCGTACGCGGCCGGGCTCATCGCCCCCGACGGCGAGGCGGACGAGCGGTACGCGCCGACGCCCGCGTTCGACGAGTGGCTCGAGCTGCCGTCCCCGGAGCGGTGGGGGCGGCTGCTGGCGGCGTGGCTGCCCGCGACCCGCACGCCGGGCCTGGTCGGCGGCCAGGACGCCAAGGGCCGTGCGCTCTCGGCGCTCGGCCCCGACCTGGACCGGGGCGCGGCCCCTGAGGTACGCCGCCGGGTCCTGGCCCTGCTGGCGGAGCTCCCCGCCGGGGCGTCCCCGGACGCGGACACCCTGCTGGCCCGCCTGCGCTGGGAACGCCCGCTGCGCGGCGCCGCCACGTCCGGGACGGACCTGCGCGCCCGCCTGGCGCGGTGGGCCCTGACGGAGGCGGAGATGCTGGGCGTGACGGGCCGGGGCGCACTGTCCACGCACGGCCGCGCGCTGCTGCCCGAGGCCCCGTCTCCCGAGTCGCGAGGTACGGCGGAGGGCGGGATCTCCGTCGCGGAGGCCGCCGCCGGGGCCGTGCGGGCCGCCGCGCTGCTCGCGCCGCTGCTGCCCGAGCCCGTCGACCACGTGCTGCTCCAGGCGGACCTGACCGCCGTCGCCCCCGGTCCTCTCCAGCGGCCCCTCGCCGAGATGCTCGCCGTGGTCGCGGACGTCGAGTCCAAGGGCGGCGCCACCGTGTACCGCTTCACGCCCGCCTCCGTGCGCCGCGCGCTCGACTCCGGGCAGGCGGCGGCCGACCTGCACGCCTTCCTCGCCGCGCACTCCCGCACGCCGGTGCCGCAGCCGCTCGCGTACCTCATCGACGACGTCGCCCGCCGCCACGGCCACCTGCGCGTCGGCGCCGCCTCCGCGTACGTGCGCTGCGACGACGACGCCGTCCTCGGCGAGATCCTCGCCGACAAGCGGTCGGCGTCCCTGCGGCTGCGGCGCCTCGCGCCCACCGTGCTGGCCGCGCAGGCCGATCCGGCGGCGCTGCTGGAGGGCCTGCGGTCCATGGGCTTCGCGCCGGCCGCCGAGTCGGCCGAGGGAGACGTGCTGGTCACCCGCGCCCACGCCCGCCGCACCCCGCCCCGGACACCTCCGGCCCCCGTCCCGGACGGCCCGCCGGTGCCGGACGCCACCCTGCTCGGCGCGGCCGTACGGGCCATCCGGGCCGGGGACCAGGCGTCGTCGGTGGTGCGCAAGGACACCAGGGACCAGGGCGAGGACCAGGACCGGGAGCGGCGCGGCGGTGAGCTGCCCCGCACCTCGGCCGCCGAGACCCTCGCCACCGTCCAGGCCGCCGCCCTCACCGGCTCCGCCGTCTGGATCGGTTACGTCAACGCCGACGGCGCCGCCAGCCAGCGCGTCATCGCCCCGGTGCGGGTGGAGGGCGGCTTCGTCACGGCGTACGACCACACGGCGGACGAAGTCCGCACGTACCCGCTGCACCGCATCACGGGTGTGGCGGAAGTGGCGGACGACCAGCTCTGACCGTTTGAGCGGCCCGGCGGCGATCATGCGCCGCGCTGGTCGGATTACCACTCCGGGGTGAGCGGATCCGCACCCCCGGGGGACTTTCCGCATCCTCTCGGCGTGGCACGGGCAGCCAGGGGGCGTTCCCGGTCACATGCCCCAGCCACGACGGGAATCAGGCACCAAGGAAAGAGGTAGTCCCATGCGTCGCGTCACCACGGTCCTGCTCACCACCGCCGCCTTCCTCTCCGCCCTCACCGCGCCCGCCGCCGCGATCACCATCGACTTCGCGAGCGCGCTCGGCGTCGTCTGACCACCCCGACCCATGCGGCCGGGCCCCACCGACTCCATCGCGGTGCGGGCCCGTCCGCTGTCCCCGCCGTTCCCCGTGTCCCCCGTGTCCCCGGTGAAAGGACCCGCCGTGATCCGCCGCCTCACCCTCACTCTGACGGCCGTGACCGTCTTCCTCACCCTCACCGTCGCCGCCGGCACGGTCCTCCCGCCGATCAGCGGCCCGCTGAGCGACCTCCAGATCGAAGGCCCCCTGATCCAGAGCATCATGCTCTGACCGCTCACGCCGTCACGTTGCCGGTGAGCAGCATGACGAAGAAGACGATCAGCGCATCCCCAGCGGCACCAGGTAGCCGACGGCGAAGGGGTTCCACTCCCCGCCCTCCCGCAGCGGGGCCGAGCACACGACCAGCAGCACCACGGCGAGCACCGTGAAGGCCAGCGGCGGCACCCACCAGTGCCGGTCGTACGGAGCGCGCGGCGGCGGAGGGACCGGCACGACGGGGAGCGGGTGCGGCGGGAAGGGGTTCGGGGCGG
The DNA here is from genome assembly GCF_040611175.1 of Streptomyces sp. NPDC003036. NCBI lineage: Bacteria > Bacillati > Actinomycetota > Actinomycetes > Kitasatosporales > Streptomycetaceae > Streptomyces > Streptomyces sp. NPDC003036. Next base: position 119,062 of record NZ_JBEXNO010000006.1, read on the forward strand.
GCTGGGGCCGGCTTCGTCGCATGACTCCATCCCACCGCCCCGGCCCCGTACGCCCCACCCGCGCCCGTACTCATCCGTGGCCGCGCGACTACTCACCCCGCTTGCTCCGCCGATGCGTAACACTGGATGTTTGGCCGTTCCCCCAGACGGCGGCCAGAACCGCCAGGACGCCAGGAAAGGGTGAGGCGTGAACGGACCACTGATCGTCCAGAGCGACAAGACACTCCTGCTCGAAGTCGACCACGAGCAGGCCGACGCCTGCCGCCGTGCCATCGCGCCGTTCGCGGAGCTGGAGCGGGCCCCCGAGCACATCCACACCTACCGCGTCACGCCGCTCGGCCTGTGGAACGCCCGGGCCGCCGGGCACGACGCCGAGCAGGTCGTGGACGCGCTCGTCGAGTTCTCCCGCTACCCCGTGCCGCACGCGCTGCTCGTGGACGTCGCCGAGACGATGGCCCGCTACGGGCGGCTGACGCTGGTCAAGCACCCCACGCACGGGCTCGTGCTGACCACCACCGACCGGCCGGTCCTGGAGGAGATCCTCCGGTCCAAGAAGGTCCAGCCGCTGGTCGGGGACCGCATCGACCCCGACACGGTCGCCGTGCACCCCTCCGAGCGCGGGCAGATCAAGCAGACGCTGCTGAAGCTGGGGTGGCCCGCCGAGGACCACGCCGGTTACGTCGACGGCGAGGCGCACCGCATCGACCTGGACGAGAACGGCTGGGCGCTGCGCCCGTACCAGAAGCAGGCCGTCGAGGGCTTCTGGCACGGCGGCTCGGGTGTCGTCGTGCTGCCGTGCGGCGCGGGCAAGACGCTCGTCGGGGCGGGGGCCATGGCGCAGGCCAAGGCGACGACCCTGATCCTGGTCACCAACACGGTCTCGGCGCGCCAGTGGAAGCACGAGCTGGTGAAGCGCACCTCCCTTACCGAGGACGAGATCGGCGAGTACAGCGGGACCCGCAAGGAGATCCGTCCGGTCACCATCGCCACGTACCAGGTGCTGACGACGAAGCGGAAGGGCATCTACCCCCACCTGGAGCTCTTCGACTCCCGCGACTGGGGCCTGATCGTCTACGACGAGGTGCACCTGCTGCCCGCGCCCGTGTTCAAGTTCACCGCCGACCTCCAGGCGCGCCGCCGCCTCGGTCTGACGGCGACCCTCGTACGCGAGGACGGGCGCGAGTCGGACGTCTTCTCGCTGATCGGGCCCAAGCGGTTCGACGCGCCGTGGAAGGAGATCGAGGCGCAGGGCTACATCGCGCCCGCCGACTGCGTCGAGGTGCGCGTCAACCTCACCGACGCGGAGCGGCTGGCGTACGCGACCGCCGAGACGGAGGAGAAGTACCGCTTCTGCGCGACGACGGCGACGAAGCGGAAGGTGACGGAGGCGCTGGTCGAGAAGCACCGGGGCCAGCAGACGCTGGTCATCGGCCAGTACATCGACCAGCTGGACGAGCTGGGCGAGCACCTGGACGCGCCGGTCATCAAGGGCGAGACGTCGAACGCGCAGCGCGAGAAGCTCTTCGACGCGTTCCGGAACGGCGAGCTGAGCGTGCTGGTGGTGTCGAAGGTCGCGAACTTCTCCATCGACCTGCCGGAGGCGACGGTCGCCATCCAGGTGTCCGGCACCTTCGGCTCCCGCCAGGAGGAGGCACAGCGCCTGGGCCGGGTGCTGCGGCCGAAGGCCGACGGGCACAAGGCCACCTTCTACTCGGTGGTCGCCCGGGACACCATCGACCAGGACTTCGCGGCGCACCGGCAGCGGTTCCTCGCGGAGCAGGGGTACGCGTACCGGATCGTCGACTCCGACGAGCTGCTGCGGGACCGCGACGCGGACCCCGACCTCAGCGACGCCTGACGCCCGCTGCTTCCGCCTCCTCGGCGTACTCGCCGAGGAGGACGACCTCGAGCGCCGCCGCCGCGAAGACCTTGATCGCGCGCAGGGCGTTGCCGACAGGCCCCGAGCGGCCGTGGATGTACGTGACTGTGGTCATGTCTCCAGGATCCTTTCCGTACGCGCGCGGCACATCGGTCCGCAGGGCGAACCGGGCCGCCGCCCGCGTACGACTCCAGGCATAGGGCATCGCCCGGCATCCCCTACGGGTCGTAGGGCGGCTCGTAATTCGGTGGAGGGGCCGCCCCGCGGTGGTTAGACTCCTCCGCCTTGCCCGCCTCCCCTTCGTGGAGCGCCTCCGTCCGGTCGGCAACCGGACGGCCCCGCCGACCCACCCGTACGACCTGCGGAGGCTCCGCCATGCCCACCGACCCGCTCGCCCGCGAACGGGCCCACCTCGCCGCCTCCCGCGCCGCCCTGCGCGCCATGCGCGAGGACGTCGAGGCGCTCGACATCACCGACGTGACCGCGAACTGGGTCAACGCCGCCGTCCTGGAGGCGCAGATCGAGCAGCGCATCAAGGCGCTGGCGGACCTCTCGCACACCCCGCTGTTCTTCGGGCGGCTGGACTACCTGCCCGGCACCCAGGAGGGCCAGCGCTTCTACATCGGGCGGCGGCACGTCCACGACGGGGACGGCGACCCGATGGTCGTCGACTGGCGTGCGCCGGTGTCGCAGCCGTTCTACCGGGCGTCGAAGAAGGACCCGCAGGACGTGGCGCTGCGGCGCCGCTTCGGTTACACGGGCGGCGAGCTCACCGCGTACGAGGACGAGCACCTCTCCGACCCCGACGAGGCCGAGCGCACGTCGAAGCTGCTCCAGGCGGAGATCGAGCGCCCGCGCGTCGGCCCGATGCGGGACATCGTGGCGACGATCCAGCCGGAGCAGGACGAGATCGTGCGGTCCGGGCTCGGCGGCACGGTGTGCGTGCAGGGCGGCCCGGGGACGGGCAAGACGGCGGTCGGTCTGCACCGGGTGGCGTACCTGCTGTACGCGCACCGGGAGCGTCTCGCCCGTACGGGCACGCTCGTCATCGGCCCGAACCGCTCCTTCCTCCACTACATCGAGCAGGTGCTGCCCGCGCTCGGCGAGCTGGAGGTGCGGCAGACGACCGTCGACGACCTGGTCGGCACGCGCGTGGAGGTGCGGGGCGCCGACGACGCCGCGGCCGCCGTGGTGAAGGGCGACGCCCGGATGGCGGAGGTGCTGCGGCGGGCGCTGTACGCGCACGTCACGTTGCCGACGGAGCCGCTGATGGTCGTACGGGGTTCCCGGCGCTGGCGCGTCCCCGCGTACGAACTCGAGGAGATGGTGCGGGAGTTGCTGGACCGCGACATCCGCTACGGCGCGGCGCGCGAGGCCCTCCCGCAGCGGATCGCGCACGCGGTGCTGGTCCGGATGGAACAGGCGGGCGAGGCCCCCGACGACCGCGTGCAGGACGCGGTGGCGCGCAACGCCGCCGTCAAGGCCGTGGTCAAGGAGGTGTGGCCGGTCGTCGAGCCGGCGAAGCTGGTGCACCGGCTGCTGTCCGACGCCGACTTCCTCGCCGCGCACGCGGACGGACTGCTGTCCGCCGAGGAGCAGAAGGCCGTCCTGTGGCCGAAGCCGCCGCGTTCGGTGAAGTCCGCGCAGTGGTCGGCGGCGGACGCGGTCCTCGTCGACGAGGCCGCCGACCTCGTGGAGCGCACGCACTCCCTGGGCCACGTGGTGCTCGACGAGGCCCAGGACCTGTCGCCCATGCAGTACCGCGCGGTCGGGCGCCGCTGCTCGACGGGCTCCGCGACGGTCCTCGGCGACCTCGCGCAGGGCACGACCCCGTGGGCGACGGCGAGCTGGGCGGACGCCCTGCGGCACCTCGGGAAACCCGAGGCCGCCGTGGAGGAGCTGACGGCCGGCTTCCGCGTGCCCCGCGAGGTGATCGCGTACGCGTCACGGCTCCTGCCGCACATCGCGCCGGGCCTCGCGGAGGTCCGGTCGGTCCGCGAGGCGCCGGGCTCCCTGGAGATCCGGCACATGCCGGACGCGACGCCGGCGGTCGTGTCGGCGTGCTTCTCCGCCCTGGAGCACGAGGGCTCGGTCGGCCTCATCGCGGCGGACGCCCGCCTCGAACCGCTGGCCCGCGCCCTCGCCGAGGCGGGCCTGTCCTGCCTCGCCCCCGGCGAGGAAACCACCCCCGACTCCCGCCTCACCCTGGTCCCGGCCTCGCTGGCGAAGGGCCTCGAGTACGACTACGTCGTCCTCGACGAGCCCTCGGCCATCGTCGACGCCGAACCCGACGAGCGCACGGGCCTGCGCCGCCTGTACGTCTCCCTGACCCGCGCGGTCTCGGGCCTGACGGTGGTGCACGCGGCGGAGCTGCCGGAGCAGCTGGCGGACTGAGCGGGCCACCCGGCCGTCCGGGGGCCCAGCCCCCGGACGAGCCCCGGAGGCAGAAGCCCCCTACGCCCCCGCGTCCAGCGCCGCGCGCCACTCCCGTACCGCCGCCGGCGACACCGGGCCCGACCACCCCGCCGGTCGCGCCGCCCCGCCGATGTGAAAGCCCGTCACCCCGCCCGCCAGCAGCTCCGGTACGTGCTCCAGCCGCAGGCCCCCGCCCACCAGGAGGGTCGGCGCGTACCCGGGCTCGTCGCGCCGGGCCGCCGCCGCTTCGGCGAGCAGCGTCGGCAGGCCCTCGTCGACACCCGCCGCCGAGCCGGCGGTCAGGTACGTGTCGAGGCCCGGCAGGTCCGCGAGCTGCTTGCGCGCGGTGTCGCGGTCGGCGGCCCGGTCGAGCGCGCGGTGGAAGGTCCACCGGCACCCCTCCAGCTCCGCGACCAGCCGTTCGACGGTGACGAGGTCCACGTGTCCGGCGGCGTCCAGGAAGCCCAGGACGAACTCGTCCGCGCCCTCCGCGCGCATCTCGCGCGCCACCCGCACCAGCGCGTCGACGTCGCCCGCCGCGAAGCCGTCCGCGAGGCGCAGCATCACGCGCAGCGGGATGTCCACGGCGGCGCGGATGCGGCCGTAGGTCTCGCGGGACGGGGTGAGCCCGTCCGCGGCCATGTCGGTGACCAGTTCGAGGCGGTCCGCCCCGCCCGCCTGGGCGGCGATCGCGTCGTCCGCGTCGAGCGCGATCACCTCCAGGAGTGCACGGTTGCTCACGCTCACTGGGACTCCATTCCTCGATGCTCCGGCAGACAGGTCTAGTCCATTGACCAGCCTAATGCGCGTGCACCGTGAAAGCAGCCGTACGGACTTTCCCCTCGTGCCGGAAGTCGAGGAAGAGGCGGTACGCGCCCGAACTCGGCGCCGTCGCCGTGAACGACACCTCCGGCCCGGCCGGCCCCTCGTGCGGGTGGACGTGGAGGTACGCGAGGTCCCCGGCGCGCAGCGCGACCAGGTGCCCGTACGCGCCCAGGTAGGGCTGGAGGTCCGTCACCGGCGTGCCGCCGCGGGTGACGCGCAGCGTCAGCTCGCCCGGGCGCCCCGGTGCGGGAGTTCCGCTCAGCTCGACGCGGTAGCCGTCGACCTCGGCGACCCGGCTCGGCGCGGGGAGCGCCGCCGGGCGGTACGCCCCCGCGACCGCGAGGTCGGCCCCGAGGGTCAGGCTCTTGCCCCGACCCTTGCCCCCGACGGGCGGCGCGGGCGTGAAGTCGGCGAAGGCGCGGTAGTCGCCGGCCTTCGGCAGCTCGACCGGCGCCGACCAGGTGCCGTCGGCCCCGCGCACCGGGTGGAGGTGCCGGTACACGGTGAGGTCGCGCGAGGCGAGGATGAGGTGGAGCTCCTTGCCGTGTTCGCGCTCGTACGCGGTGACCTTGCGGCCGTGCGCGTCCGTGATCGCGAAGCGCAGCTCGCCGGGCGCGCCCGCGGTGAGCGCCGACGGCTCCAGGGCGAGGGTGTACCCGGCTTCGGAGACCTGGAGCCCGCCGGGCACGGACGCCGCCGCTCCGGCGTCGGGGGCCGCCGCGTGTCCGCCATGGGCGGCGGGCGCGACGACCGGGTCGACGCCCTTGCCGACGCCGTACGCCGTGCCGAACGTCGCGGCGAGTGCCGCCGCGAAGGCGGTGATCTTCACTCCGGTGTGCATGACCGACTCCTTGGTACGGGTCCCAGACCTGCCAGACACCATCCACTAGATACCCCACGGGGGTATAAAGTCAAGACGCGACGACACTTGCGGACCTATACCCACCCCCGGTATACATGGAGTCGCATCAAAGGTACCCCCTAGGGGTATACATCCCTCTAGGGAAGCCCACGACAAGGAGCGGCAGCGGCATGAGCACCTCCACCACGACGACGGCCACGACGACGGACGCGACGACGGCCCACATCGAGCTCGCCATCGGCGGCATGACCTGCGCCTCCTGCGCCGCCCGCATCGAGAAGAAGCTCAACCGCATGGACGGCGTCGAGGCGACCGTCAACTACGCCACCGAGAAGGCCAAGGTCACCTACCGGGGCGAGGACGTCTCCGTCCAGGACCTCATCGCCACCGTCGAGGCCACCGGCTACACCGCCCACGAGCCGGCGCCGCCCCCGAGTACGCGCACCGCCGCGGGCGAGCCGCGCCGCGAACAGGACGAACAGCACGAGCAGGACGAGGACGACGAGCTGCGCCCGCTGCGCCGGCGCCTGCTCACGGCCGTCGCCCTCTCCGTCCCCGTCATCGCGATGGCGATGGTCCCGGCCCTCCAGATCCCGTACTGGCAGTGGCTCTCCCTCACCCTCGCCGCGCCCGTCGTCACGTACGCCGCCTGGCCCTTCCACCGCGCCGCCTGGAAGAACGCGCGGCACGGCGCGGCCACGATGGACACGCTGATCTCGGTCGGCACGTCGGCGGCGTTCCTGTGGTCGCTGTGGGCGCTGTTCTTCGGCACGGCCGGGACGCCCGGCATGACCCACGCCTTCGAGCTCACCATCGCCCGTAGCGACGGCGCCGGGAACATCTACCTGGAGGCCGCCGCCGGGGTCACCGCCTTCATCCTCGCCGGGCGCTACTTCGAGGCCCGCTCCAAGCGCAGGGCGGGCGCGGCGCTGAAGGCCCTGCTGGAGCTGGGCGCGAAGGAGGTCACGGTCCTGCGCGACGGCCGCGAGACGCTCATCCCGACCGCCGAACTCCAGGTCGGCGACCGCTTCCTGGTCCGGCCCGGCGAGAAGATCGCCACGGACGGCACGGTCGTGGAGGGCTCCTCCGCCGTCGACGCGTCGATGCTGACCGGCGAGTCCGTCCCGGTCGAGGTCGGCGTCGGCGACACCGTCACGGGCGCGACGATCAACGCCGGCGGCCGGCTCGTCGTCGAGGCCACGCGCGTCGGCGCCGACACCCAGCTGGCGCGGATGGCCCGGCTCGTGGAGGACGCGCAGAACGGCAAGGCCGCCGCGCAGCGCCTCGCCGACCGCGTCTCGGCGGTCTTCGTCCCCGTCGTCATCGGTCTCGCGCTCGCCACGCTCGGCTTCTGGCTCGGCAACGGCGCCGGCCTCACGGCCGCCTTCACCGCCGCCGTGGCCGTACTGATCATCGCCTGCCCGTGCGCCCTGGGCCTCGCGACCCCGACGGCCCTGCTGGTCGGTACGGGCCGGGGCGCCCAGCTCGGCATCCTCATCAAGGGCCCGGAGGTCCTGGAGACGACCCGCACGGTGGACACCATCGTCCTGGACAAGACCGGCACCGTGACCACCGGAAAGATGACCCTGCTGGCGGCGCACACCGCCGAGGGCACCGACGAGCGGGACGTCCTGCGGCTGGCGGGCGCGCTGGAGCACGCCTCCGAGCACCCGATCGCCCAGGCCGTCGCCGCCGGAGCCGCCGCCAAGGTGGGCGCCCTCCCGGCGCCCGAGGACTTCGCGAACGTCCCCGGTCTCGGCGTCCAGGGCATCGTCGAGGGCCACGCGGTCCTGGTCGGGCGCGAGCAGCTGCTCGCCGAGTGGTCCCTCGCCCTCCCCGCCGGGCTGAAGCGGGCGAAGGAGGCGGCGGAGGCGGCCGGCCGCACGGCCATCGCCGTGGCGTGGGACGGCGAGGCGCGCGCGGTCCTGGAGGTCGCGGACGCGGTCAAGGAGACCAGCCCGGAGGCGATCCGCCGCCTGCGCGCGCTGGGCCTGACCCCGATCCTGCTCACCGGCGACAACCGCGCGGTCGCGGAGGCCGTCGCCGCCGAGGTCGGCATCGACGAGGTGATCGCCGAGGTCATGCCGGAGGACAAGGTCGAGGTGATCAAGCGCCTCCAGGCCGAGGGCCGTTCGGTGGCCATGGTCGGCGACGGCGTCAACGACGCGGCCGCCCTCGCCCAGGCCGACCTCGGGCTCGCCATGGGCACGGGCACGGACGCCGCCATCGAGGCGGGCGACCTCACCCTCGTACGCGGCGACCTGCGGGCGGCGGCGGACGCGATCCGCCTCTCCCGCAAGACCCTCGGCACGATCCGCTCGAACCTCTTCTGGGCCTTCGCCTACAACGTCGCGGCCCTGCCCCTCGCCGCCGCGGGCCTGCTCAACCCGATGATCGCCGGAGCGGCCATGGCCTTCTCCTCGGTCTTCGTCGTCGGCAACAGCCTGCGGCTGCGCGGCTTCAAGGCCGCGTCGTAACGGAACTCGTAACAGGAGTCGTAACGGGCCTCGGACCTGGCTCTACTTGGCCAGGTCCGAGGCCCGTACGCACCGAAGTTGACCTTCAATGCTCACCAGGGGGACGGACGACGTCCCCACCCACTCTGGGAGCGAATCTCGATGAGACGGAACTTACGGTACGCGGCGACGACAGCCCTGGCTGTCCTCGCCTTCGCCACGGCCACGGCACCTCCCGCCGCCGCCGACTGGCCCACGGGCCGCACCGAGCGCGTGACCCTCACCAGCACCGGCGCGCAGGCCGCGAAGGGCTCGCTCGGAGGCTCGCTGAGCGCCGACGGGCGGTACGTCACGCTCGTCTCCGGCTCGACCGACCTCGTGCCGGGCGACACGAACGGCGTCGTCGACGTCTTCGTCCGCGACCGCCAGACCGGCACGGTCGAGCGCCTCAACCTGACGCCGTCCGGCGGCCAGTCGAAGACCCCCGCGTACGACCCGGAGATCAGCCCCGACGGCCGGTACGTCGCGTTCAAGTCCGCCGCCGCCGACCTGGTGGCGGGCGACACGAACGGCAAGGACGACTTCTTCGTCCGCGACCGCCAGACGCGCACCACCCGGAAGATCACGGGCACCGTGCCCGACTTCTCCCTCTTCTCCGTGTCGTTCAGCCCCGACAGCCGTTACGCCGGGTACGCCGCCGGCGGCATCCACCTGTACGACCTCCAGTCCGGCACCCTCACCCGGGTGGGCCCCTGGCGGGACGACGTCTACGGCGTCACCCTCGGCACCGGCGCCCGCCACATCGCCTTCGAGTCGCACCGCACCGACATCGTGGCGGACGACACCAACGGCGCCGGGAACGACGTCTTCGTCCACGACCGGCAGACCGGCACCACCGAGATCGTGAGCCGGGGCAACGACGGCCGGCAGGCGAACGGGTCGACCGACACGGCGATCAGCGCCGACGGGCGGTACGTGTACTTCAGCTCCGGCACGCAGGGGCTCGTGCCCGGCGACGCCGACGGCTACAACGACGTCTTCGTCCGCGACCGCCAGGCGCAGACCACGACCCGCGTGAGCGTGGCGAGCGACGGCCGCTCCGGGCAGCCGCCCGCCGAGATCTGGTCCCCGGGCTCCCGCTTCCCCGTGATCAGTCCGGACGGCCGCTACGCCGTCTTCTCGTCCACCATGAAGGGACTGGATCCGCTGGACACGGGCGCGGAGTTCGACGCCTTCGTCCACGACCTCCAGACGGGGACCACGCACCTCGTCAGCCGCGCCGACGGTACGGGCACCGCGCACAAGGGCGACGCGGTCGACGTCAGCGCGGACGGCCGGACGGTCTCCTTCACGTCGTACGCCACGGACCTCGTACCGGGCGACACCAACGCCGAGACGGACGTCTTCGTCCGCGTCCGCTGACCCTCGGCTCTAGCCGAACAGCGCCAACTCCGCTTCCCGCACCCCCGCCAGGTCGTAGCGCGTACCCGTCAGGGGCCGCGCCGCGTACAGCCGGATCAGCGTGGACGCGGGCCCGATGTACCGCGCCGGCGGGTGCTCACCCGTCGCCGCGCCCAGCAGCACCGGCTCGTCCAGGTCGTCGAGGTCCGCGTGGAGTGGCGGCGTGGCGCGGGCGCGGGTCACCGCGGCGAGCAGGTCCAGCGCCGGGGCGAGACCCGCGCCCGCGTACGCCCCCGGCTCACCGAGGGCCTCGCGTACGTCACCGGCGTGCACCCACTCCCCGAAGGCGATCCCGTCGAGCCGCCCGTCGGCCGCCTTCGCGATGACCGGCCCCGCGTCGGTCATGCCGCGCTCCAGCTCGTCGACGACCGCGGCGTTCGCCAGCCCGGCGCGCTCCTCGATGTCCCGGTCGTTGGCCTCGGGGCTGAAGACACCCTCCTCGAACCGGTCCTCCACGACCCGCGTGAGTGCCGCCGCGCAGTGCGCGAGCACATGCCGCACCGTCCAGCCGGGACAGCAGGTGCGGACGGCGAACGCCTCGTCAGGAAGCTTGCGGAGGAAGGGGATCAGGGCGTCGCGCTCGGTACGCAGCAACAGCCCGGGCAGCTCTGGATCACGTACGTCGGTCATGGCCCCAGCAAACCGCCCATGGCCCTCCACGGCAACCGCCCGGCGGTGCCCCGGCACAATGAGCTCATGGCCGCACCCTCCAAGCCCCGCCACCCGGCCCACGACGACCTGCTCATGCGCTGGACGCTGGCCGTCCACGTCGCCCGCGACACCGACGCCTGCATGACGTCGCCCGACCGCTACGCGGCGGACCTCCTCGCCCGCTGGGCCGAGCCGCACCGCCGCTACCACACCACCGACCACCTGATCGCGGTGCTCGACCGGATCGACGAGCTGGCGGCGTACGCCGACGACCCCGACCTCGTCCGCCTCGCCGCCTGGTTCCACGACGCCGTCTACCTCCCGGAGCGCTCCACCAACGAGGAGCGCAGCGCCCGCCTCGCCGAGCGCGCCCTGCCGGAGCTCGACATCGACGAGGCCCGTACGCGCGAGGTCGCCCGGCTCGTCCGCCTGACGATCACCCACGACCCGGCCGAGGGCGACCGCAACGGCGAGGTCCTCTGCGACGCCGACCTCGCGATCCTCGCCGCCGACCCGGAGCAGTACGCGGCGTACGCGGCGGCGGTACGCGAGGAGTACGGCTTCGTCCCCGACGACGCCTTCCGCGAGGGCCGCGCGGCGGTGCTGCGGCAGCTGCTCGGCCTGCCGCACCTCTTCCGCACGCCGCACGGCCGCCGGGAGTGGGAGGAGCGGGCGCGCCAGAACCTGACGACGGAGCTCTCGCTGCTGGAGACAGGAATGTAAGCCACGTGACCGGTGTTGGTCCCTGTCATGCCGCCTCATACCGACGACCGCACCGCCGGCACCGACCGCACCCGCATGCCCCTGGCCGTCTACATCCTCGGCCTGTCCGTCTTCGCGCTCGGTACGAGCGAGTTCATGCTGTCGGGGCTGCTGCCGCCGATCGCCGCCGACATGGACGTGTCCATTCCGCGCGCCGGCCTGCTGATCTCGGCGTTCGCGATCGGCATGGTGATCGGCGCGCCGCTGCTGGCGGTGGCCACGCTGCGGCTGCCGCGCAAGACGACGCTGATCACGCTGATCACGGTGTTCGGCCTGGGCCAGGTCGCCGGCGCGCTGGCGCCCTCGTACGGCGTGCTCTTCGCGTCCCGCGTGATCAGCGCGCTCGCCTGCGCCGGGTTCTGGGCGGTGGGCGCGGCGGTCGCGATCGCGACGGTGCCGTTCGGGGCGCGCGCCCGGGCGATGGCCGTGATGATCGGCGGGCTGTCGATCGCGAACGTCCTGGGCGTCCCGGCGGGCGCCTTCCTCGGCGAGCACCTGGGCTGGCGGTCGGCGTTCTGGGCGGTCGCCCTGGCGTCCGCGATCGCGCTGGTCGGCGTGGTGACCCTCATCCCGCGCATCCCGCGCCCCGAGGTGCGGCCCCGGCTGCGCCGGGAGCTGGCCATCTACCGCGACCGCCACGTCTGGCTGGCGGTGGCGATCACCGCGCTCGCCGCGGGCGGCGTCTTCTGCGCCTTCTCCTACCTCGCCCCGCTGCTGACGGACGTCGCCGGGCTCGACGCGGGCTGGGTCCCGACGGTGCTGGCGCTCTTCGGCATCGGCGCGCTGGTGGGGACGACGATCGGGGGCCGCGTCGCCGACGCGCACCTCTTCGGCGTGCTGCTGAGCGGCATCGCGGCATCCACGGTCTTCCTGGTGGCGCTCGCGCTCTTCGCCTCCAGCCCCGTCGCCGTGATCACGCTCTCCTTCCTCCTGGGCGTCTCGGCCTTCTACACGGCCCCGGCGCTGAACGCCCGCATGTTCAACGTCGCGGGCGCGGCCCCCACCCTGGCGGGCGCCACGACCACGGCGGCCTTCAACCTCGGCAACACCGGCGGCCCCTGGCTCGGCGGCACGGTCATCGACGCGGGCCTGGGCTTCGCCTCCCCGGCCTGGGCAGGCGCGGCGATGACCCTCCTGGCCCTGGCCACGGTCGCCGTGGCCCTGCGCCTCCACGGCCGTACGTCCTCGTCCCGCCTGGTCACGGGCGCGAAGGGGCAGGTGGAGGGCGCGGACGTTTCCGTCCGCTGAGCCTTGCCACCAGGGCGCCAACGGGCGTCCGGGTCTCCCTCCCCACCCTCGCCCTCGTTGCCATGACCGTCGCCAAGCCCCTTCGCGAGGTGGCCCTGGCAGCCTCCGAGCTCGGCATCCGCACGAAGCGGAGGGCTGGTTCGCCTGAACCGGGTACCGTCGTGGACAGGGTGAAGACGGACGAGGGAAGGAATCGGCGTCGTGAGCGAGAACCCCATCCAGCCGGTGGCACCGGCGGAGCCGCCCCCCATGCGGACCCTCGGCGAGGTGCGGGCCGCGCTCGCCGCCGGGCTCGGCTTTCCCGGCGACCTGGCGCGCATGGAGGCGGAGCTCGCCGCGACCCTGGACCGCGTCGACTACACCGACCTGCGTGAGGTCTCCGCGATCATCGCCGCGTACCGGGGGCACGTGCTGACCCGCTGCGACCCCGGATTCGAGGACGCTCTCGCCGAGGGCGTGGACCTGGCTCTCGCGCTGAAGCGGGAAGGCGACCGTTGAGCGACAGCAGCGAAGCGGTCATCGTCGAGGTGACGCACGCGGCCCGGAAGCGCGTCGAGCAGCTCGGCCCTGGGGCGGAGGCCGCCGTCGAGGAACTCCGTGCCGAACTGGAGCGGACGCCCACGCTCGGCCGTCGCGTGCGCGTTCTCGGCGATCACGCGGAGGTCTGGGTGACGCGTATCGAGGCGCGCGCCGACGTCCCGGCGCTCTCCGTGACCTACGTTCACCTGCCGCATCCCGCACCGCCGACTGCCGCGATCGTCTCGGTCGTACCGGACGACGGGAACACCGAGGAGCCGTAGCCCACCCCGGCTGCCGCCCTCGGCGGACCGCGCCGTCAGCCCGTCCCCGAGTGGCGCTTCGGACGTCGCAGGCCCGACTGCCTGAGGAGGCGTACGACCTCCCGGGAGCCGATCTCGACCGCGCCGGCCGTGACCGCGTCCGCGTACCGCGACGACGGGACGTCGTAGTGGTCGCGGTCGAAGGCGCGGCGCGGGGCGCCGATCTTCTCGGCGAAGGCGTGCAGCTCGTCGTAGGAGACGTCGCTGATCATGTGGGACCACATGCGGCCATGGCCCGGCCAGTTCGGCGGGTCGATGTAGACCGTCACGTGAGGCCGCCCACGGGCGCCACCACGACACCCGCCTTGGCGCAGACCCAGTGCGGGTCGGGGCCCAGCTCCGGCTCGACGTCCAGCGCGTGCGGGTCGCCCGCGTCGCAGACCGGGCACAGCGGCCAGCGGCCGTACCGCTCCAGCAGCGCGTCCTGGACGTCCTGGGCGACGAGCCCGGCGAGGTAGCCGACGCCCTCGGGCCACTGCTCGACCCACCAGCGGCGGTGCGTCACCGAGTCCTCGACGAGCGAGACGACCTCGGCCTGGGCGACCTCCCGCGCGACAAGGTCGGCGAGGACCCGCGCGCGGGCGGCGTGCAGGGCCTGCTCAAGGGGGTCTAGCGCGTTCATGGAGCCATTGTCGCCCCTGAAGCCCCACAGGCCACCGGGTGGGCGAAGGGTTGACGGCCCCAGGTGGTGAAAATACCTTTCATAAGGTGACCAGCCACGTGAAGGAAACTTTCACCGCCGCCGTCCCCACGGCCCCCACCAGCCCCGCGGCAGCCGCCCCCGCTCCCGCCGCCCTCGCCGCCAAAGTCCGCACCCTCGCCCCCTCCATGACGCGCTCCATGCAGCGCGTCGCCGAAGCCGTCGCCTCCGACCCCGCCGGCTGCGCCGCCCTCACGGTCACCGGCCTCGCCGAGCTCACCGGCACCAGCGAGGCCACCGTCGTCCGCACCGCCCGCCTGCTCGGCTACCCCGGCTACCGCGACCTGCGCCTCGCGCTCGCCGGCCTCGCCGCCCAGCAGCAGTCCGGCCGGGGCCCCTCCGTCACCGCCGACATCGCGGTCGACGACCCGCTCGCGGACGTCGTCGCAAAGCTCGCGTACGACGAGCAGCAGACCCTCGCCGACACCGCCGCCGGCCTCGACACCGTCCAGCTCGGCGCCGCCGTCACCGCGCTGGCCGCCGCCCGCCGCACCGACATCTACGGCGTCGGCGCCTCCGGCCTCGTCGCCCAGGACCTGGCACAGAAGCTGCTGCGCATCGGGCTCGTCGCGCACGCGCACAGCGATCCGCACCTCGCCGTCACCAACGCCGTCCAGCTCCGTTCCGGTGACGTCGCCATCGCCATCACCCACTCGGGCTCCACCGGCGACGTCATAGAACCGCTCCGCGTCGCCTTCGACCACGGCGCGACGACCGTCGCCATCACCGGCCGCCCGGACGGCCCGGTCTCGCAGTACGCCGACCACATACTCACCACCTCGACGGCCCGCGAGAGCGAGCTGCGCCCCGCCGCCATGTCGTCGCGCACGAGCCAACTGCTCGTCGTGGACTGCCTCTTCACGGGCGTCACACAGCGCACGTACGAGACGGCCGCACCCGCTCTCGCCGCGTCGTACGAGGCGCTCGCCCACCGCCACACCCCCCGCACCCGCTGAAAGAGCAGAGCACGATCAGATGAACCCCTCCGAGCTCGCCACCCTCACCACGGAAGCCTTCCGCCCCGACCTCGCGGACGTCGACCGGCTCCCCACCGCCGAGATCGCCCGCCTGATGAACGCCGAGGACCAGTCCGTCCCGACCGCCGTCGCCACGCAGCTCCCCCGGATCGCCGCCGCCATCGACGCCACGGCCGCCCGCATGGCCCGCGGCGGCCGCCTGATCTACGCGGGCGCGGGCACGGCCGGGCGCCTCGGCGTGCTGGACGCCAGCGAGTGCCCGCCCACCTTCAACACCTCCCCCGGCCAGGTCGTCGGCCTCATCGCGGGCGGCCGTACGGCGATGACGGAGGCGGTCGAGGGCGCCGAGGACTCCAAGGACCTGGCCGCCGAGGACCTCACGGCCCTGGAGCTGCGCGCCGACGACACGGTGGTCGGCGTCTCCGCCTCCGGCCGTACGCCGTACGCCGTCGGCGCGGTCGAACACGCCCGTACGGCGGGGGCCCTGACGATCGGCCTCTCGTGCAACCCGGGCAGCGCGCTCGCGGCGGCCGCCGACCACGCCATCGAGGTCGTCGTGGGCCCGGAGTTCGTGACGGGCTCGACCCGCCTGAAGGCGGGCACGGCACAGAAGCTCGTCCTCAACATGATCTCGACGATCACGATGATCCGCCTGGGCAAGACGTACGGAAACCTCATGGTCGACGTCCGCGCCTCCAACGCCAAGCTCCGCGCCCGCTCCCACCGCATCGTCGCCCTCGCGACCGGCGCCCCGGCCCCCGCCATCGACGCGGCCCTCGCCGCCACGGACGGCGAGGTGAAGCCCGCGATCCTGACCCTCCTCGCGGACGTCGACGCGGAGACGGCGGTCCGCCTGCTGAAGGAGACGGACGGCCACCTCCGCGCCGCGCTCGACGCCCACCCCTAGGGGCGGAACGGGTGGGCGCAACCCACCACCGGCGTGCAGCCGCCGTGCGAACGCCGACCGAGTTGGCACCATCCGCGCATGACCGCACCCGCCAGCCCCCGCACCACGGCCGAGGCTCTGCTCCCCCTCCTCGGCGGCGCCGACAACATCACCTCCGTCGCCCACTGCATGACCCGCCTCCGTCTCACCCTCCGCGACCGCGCCCCCGTCCAGGACGCGGAGATCAGAAAGCACCCCGCCGTCCTCGGCGTCGTCGAGGACGGCGACAGCTACCAGATCGTGCTCGGCCCCGGCACCGTCGCCCGCGTCACCCCCGAGTTCGAGGCCCTCCTCCTCCAGGCCCGGGGCACCGCGATCAAGGAGGCGCAGAAGGCGAAGAACGCCACGCCCCTCAAGCTGCTCCTCCGCCGCGTCGCCGCCATCTTCGTCCCCCTCATCCCCGCCCTCATCGGCTGCGGCATCATCGCCGGCCTCAACGGCCTCCTCGTCAACCTCCGCCTGCTCCCCGCCCTCACCCCCGCCCTCGCCGCCATCGCCTCGGGCTTCATGGCGCTGATCGCCGTCTTCGTCGGCATCAACACCGCCAAGGAGTTCGGCGGCACCCCGGTCCTCGGCGGCGCGGTCGCGGCGATCATCGTGTACGCGGGCGTCGCGAACGTCCACGTCCTCGGCCACGCCCTCGCCCCGGGCCAGGGCGGCGTCCTCGGCGCCCTCGCCGCCGCGCTGCTGGCCACCCGCGTCGAGAAGTGGTGCCGCCGCCGCGTGCCCGAGGCCCTCGACGTCCTCATCACCCCTACCCTCACCGTCCTCGTCGCCGGCCTCGTCACCCTCTTCGGCCTGATGCTGCTCGCGGGCGCGGTCTCCCACGCCATCGGCACCTTCGCGGACTGGCTCCTCACCCACGCGGGCGCCGCCGCCGGATTCATCCTCGGCGGCCTCTTCCTCCCGCTCGTCATGCTCGGCCTGCACCAGGCCCTCATCCCCATCCACACCACCCTCATCGAGCAGCAGGGCTACACCGTCCTGCTCCCCATCCTCGCCATGGCGGGCGCGGGCCAGGTCGGCGCGGCAGCGGCCGTGTACGTACGGCTGCGCCACCGCACCGACCTCCGACGCACCATCAAGTCCGCGATGCCCGCGGGCCTCCTCGGCGTCGGCGAACCGCTCATCTACGGCGTCTCCCTCCCCCTCGGCCGCCCCTTCATCACCGCCTGCGTCGGCGGCGCCTTCGGCGGCGGAGTCGTCGGCCTGTGCGGCATGCTCGGCGCCAAGGTCGGCTCGACGGCCATCGGCCCCTCCGGCTGGGCGCTGTTCCCGCTGCTCAACGGCGACCAGGGCCCGGCCGCGCTCACGACGGTCGCCATCTACGCGGCCGGTCTCCTCACCGGTTACGTCACCGGCTTCCTCGCCACCTACTTCTTCGGCCTCGACAAGGCCACCCTCACCCCCGACGTCACCTCCCCACCACCTGCTCCCTGATCGCCACGCGCCCCTTCCTGATCGTCGCGACCCTCGGCGCCCGCCGCGCCAGCGCCGTGTCATGGGTGACCATCACGAAGGTCAGGCCGTTCTCCTCCCACAGCCCTTCCAGGACGTCCATGATCTCGTCGCGCGTCGATTCGTCGAGATTGCCGGTCGGCTCGTCCGCGAGCAGCACCGCGGGCCGCTTCACCAGCGCCCGCGCTATGGCCACGCGCTGCTGCTGCCCGCCCGACAGCTCCCCCGGCAGGTGGCCGCGCCGCTCCCCGAGCCCCACCGACGCCAGCGCCTCCGCCGCCCGCTCGCGCCGCTCGCGGGTCCGCAGGCCGGGCAGCGGGACGAGCGCGGTCTCCACGTTCTCCTGCGCCGTGAGCGTCGGCACGAGGTTGAAGCTCTGGAACACGAACCCGATCTTCTCCGCCCGTACGCGCGTCAGCCGCGCCTCCGGCAGTGTGGCCAGGTCGATGCCGTCCAGCACCACACTGCCCTCCGTCGGCCGGTCCAGGCCGCCGAGCATCTGCAGCAGCGTGGACTTGCCGCCGCCCGTCGGCCCCTGGATGACCAGCCGCCCGCCGTCCTCGATGACCAGGTCCACGCCGTCCAGCGCCTGGACGGTCTCCTTGCCGCGCCGGTACCGCTTGGTGACGCCCCTGAGCTCGTACATCTACTCTCAACTCCAGTCGAACGTAAGGAAGGTGCGGTTACGCGACGCGGCGCAAGGCGTCCGCGGGCCGCAGGCGGGCCGCGCGCCACCCGCCGAACGCGCCCGCGACGAGCCCGCCCGCGACGGCGAGGCCGACGGCGAGCGCCACGGTCGCGGCCGACACGGGCGCCGTGAGCGCGATGTCGAGCGCCCGCGTGCCCGCCTCACCGCGCAGGGGCCCGGGCCCGCGCCCCGCGCCCACCGCGCCGAGCTCCGCCGTGAGCGTCGGCCCGAACGCCGTGATCGCCCACGCCCCGGCCAGGCCCACGCCGATGCCGAGCACGCCGCCTATCAGCCCGTGCACCAGCGCCTCGCCGACGACCTGCCGCGTCACCCGGCCGCTCCGCCACCCCAGCGCCTTCAGCGTGCCGAACTCCCGCACCCGCCTGCTTACCGCCGACGACGTCAGCAGCCCCGCCACCAGGAACGCCGCCGCCAGCACGACCACCGAGAGCCACTTGCCCACGCCCGAGGCCAGGTCGGAGGCGGTGGACAGCGACCCGGAGACCGTGTCCGCGAGGTCGGCGGAGGTCGTCACCGTCGTCCCCGGGATGTTCTGCTGGATCGCGCCCTTGACCTCCTCGATCCGCTGCGAGTCGGCCGCCCGGACGTACACGGTCGTCACCTTGTCCTCGGCGTCCGCGAGGCTTTGCGCCTGCGCGAGCGGCAAGTAGACGTTGGCGGCGGCGTCGCCGCTGTCGGCGGTCGCTATCCCGATGACGCTGTACGCCGTCCCGGAGACGGTGAGCTTCCCGCCCACGCCGAGCTTCTGCTCCTTGGCGTACGCCGCGTCGACGACGGCGACCTTGGAGTTCGCCTCGCTCGCCGTGAACGTCCGCCCGGAGGTTATCTTCGAGGACGTCAGCGGCCCGAGCCCCAAGTGCGCCACGTCGGTGCCGTACACGCTGTACGAGTCGACGCCGAACGCCGCCCCGCCGCCCTGCACCTTGCCGCCCCCGGCACCGCCACCGCCGCCCGCGCCTCCAGGCGGCCCCTCGGGCCGTATCTCACCCCGCTTGAACTCCCCGTCCACCTTCATCACACGCAGGCTCAACCCGCCGACGGCCTCCGCGACCCCGTCCTGCTTCCCGACCTGCGCGACCGCCGAAGACGCCAGGGTCTCGAACCCCTGCACCATGACGACGTCCCGGCTCTGCTGCTCGTCCCCGGCGTCGAACTCGAACCGCGGTTTCCGTACCGTCCCGTCGTCCCCGCCCTCCCCCGGCGGAGCGGCGGACTTGGTGACGGTCATGTCGGTCCCGAGCCCGTACAGGGACTGAAGGACCTTGCCCTGGGCCTGGTTCATCCCGGCGGCGACCGCGCTCACGACGATCACCAGCGCGATCCCGAGCGCCAGTCCGGAGGCGACGACGAGCGCCGCCTTCCTTCGGCGGCGCAGCTCGCGCCGGAGGTAAGTGAAGAACATGCCAACGAACGTAAGGAGCGCGGGTGATGAAGGCTTAAGCCCGCGATGAGAGTCCGATGAGAAGAAAAGAAGTGGAGAAGAGGAATCGGGTCTGCCGTTTCAGCGGCAGGAGGGCGGTCACCCGAAGAGAAACCCCCGACGAACTCTCGACGACACTCTCAGGGAGACCCTGATGGACAACTGGCGTACCGCCGCGGCCTGCCGGCACGAAGACCCCGACCTGTTCTTCCCGATCGGGACCAGCGGGCCGGCCATGCTCCAGACCCAAGCCGCCAAGTCCGTCTGCCACGGATGCCCGGTACGCGAACCGTGCTTGCAGTGGGCGATGGACAACGGCCAGGAGAGCGGCGTATGGGGCGGCCTGAGCGAGGACGAACGTCGAGCGCTCAAGCGCCGCTCCCGCAACCGCAGCCGCGCGGCGAGCGCCCGCCGCTGAGGCCTAAGGCGCCAGTCTCCACTGCCGGTTGAGCTGCCGTACCCGCTCCCTCAGCACCTCTCTCGGCGGTGCCGGGCTCAGCACCTCGGGCGGACAGTCCCACTCCCGGCCCCCTCCCGGCGGACGCAGCTGTACGTAACCGCCGACGTGGCCCATCACCTGACCGACGCGCCCGCTCCGGCCGTCGATCACGTACTCCCCCGCCTTCACCGGCGCACCTCGTGGAGAACGGCGACCAGCCTCATCGCCGTATCGAGGTTGCAGCGCCCCAGATCCACCAGCGGGTACGGCGCCTCACTCGACGCGGTGACCGGGTCCACCGTCAGGGACGGCAGCACGACCCCCAGCTCCCGCAGCTCGCTCCGCAGCTGGTCCACCACTTCCTCGGCCGCCCGCAGCCGCTCCGCCGATCGCAACTCCATGACCTGCCACCTCCACGCTGAGTATTCGGCTTCTGTACACAGAGTGGTCGACTTGGGGCTAGCCTGAACATATATGGGGCCCAACAACCCCATCTGTGCTAACGGGAGTTGACACATGCCCCGTCCTAAGGATCTGGATCCGTTCTCCTCGCCCCGCGCACTCATCGGCAAGGAGCTGCGCCACCTGCGCGAAGCCGCAGGTCACAGCCAGGACTCGCTGGGCGAGTTGCTCTTCGTGAGCGGATCGTTCATCGGCCAGCTGGAGCTGGGCATCCGCCGGATCCAGCCGGAGATGGCGGTCCGCCTCGACGAGATCCTGGGCACGAACGGCTTCTTCGTCCGCAACTGCGGGGCACCGAGCAAGTCGAAGTACCCGGACCACTTCGCGGAGGCGGCGGAGGCGGAAGCGATCGCTGTGGCGATCAAGGAGTACGCGCCGCAGCTGATTCCGGGGTTGTTGCAGACAGAGGCGTACGCGAGGGCGGTGTTCCGTGGCGGACGCCCCACCGCCACCGAAGACGCCATCGACCACCTGACCCAAGTCCGACTCGAACGCGCTCAGGTGCTCGATGATCCAACAAGGCCGGTGTTCTGGACGGTCCTGGACGAGGCAGTGCTTCGCTGCCAGGTCGGCGGCCCGGCGGTGATGGCTGAAGCCCTGCGCCACGTCGCGCAGTTCGCGCGGCGCCACCGGATCATCGTGCAGGTGGTTCCCTTCTCGACAGGCGCGCACATGGCGAGCGAAGGCGCCCTCAAGTTGATGGCCTTCGACGACGCTCCCCCGCTCGCGTACCTCCAGGCGCTGGGCACCGGACGACTGGAGGATGACCCGGCCACGGTCAAACACTACGAACTGTCCTACGATCTGCTGGGGGCCAGCGCACTGTCACCCAAAGAATCCCTGGCCCTGATCGAATCAGTGGCGGAGGATTACGCCCATGAAGATCGAAATTCTTGAGTGGCGCAAGTCCAGCTACAGCGACGGCAGCGGCGGCGACTGCCTCGAAGTCGCCGCCTGGCGGAAGTCGACGTTCAGCGGGGCCAGCGGCGGCGACTGCCTCGAAGTCGCCGACGGCAACCCCGACCTCGTCCCCGTCCGCGACTCCAAGAACCCGCACGGCCCGAAGCTCGTGTTCCGGGCGGCGGCCTGGTCGGCCTTCGTGGCGGACCTCAAGCAGTAAGCGGAGGGCCCCGAGGCCGATCGTCAGGCGTCGGGGTCCATCCGCCACTCCAAGAGCGCCTTCAGGTTCCGCAGGTCCTTGCGGTTCGCGTACCGCACCGCGGGCTCGGCGAAGCGGTGGCCCGGGCCGCCGCGGTTGCGGAGGGTCATGCGGGTGCGGGTGCCCTCGGAGCCGTACGGCTCCCAGGTGTAGGTGGTCTCCATGTCGTACGGGCCCTCGGTGGCCCGCATGACGAGGCGCTGCTCGGGCTCGTACGCGACGATCTCGTACGTGTAGACCCAGCGCCGTCCGAGGAAGCGCGCGATGAAGGTGACGCGGGAGCCGACCTCGACGGCCGCAGAGGGCGGCGGCGTCTGCCACTCAACAGAGACGATGTTGGCGTACCACTCGGGCGCGTTCGAGGGATCGGCGGCGTACGCGGCGACCACGTCGCACGGCGCGTCGATCACGATCTCCGTCAGGACGTCGACGGCCATATCTCCAGCGTAGGCCCGAGGCTTGAGCCGCGAGGGTCGAGCCCTCTTCACAGGATTGGGTCTATGGGTCTGGCTTTGAACCCGCCCACCCACCCGGCGCGTTGACCCTCCGCATGCGATTTGCCACACAGCGTGGCGACGCTCTAGCGTGCCCGCATAACGAACAACCCCCGCAAGGTGCTAGCAACACCTGCGGGGGTCTAGCCATCGAGATCGAATCGAGCGATCCCATGGATGACGAAGAGCTTAGTGTTGCCGCGCACCCCCTCGCGAGCCCCGGCTACGGCAAGCGTTCCGCGCCTGGCCAGAAACCGCCGACGAGCAGTGACTTCGCGCACCTGCCGCCGCGCGAGGCGTCCATCGCCGGGTACATCGACAGGTTGACGGACGGCGCGGACATCTCCGTGAAGACGCTGGCGAAGGTGCTCCCGGCGTACGGACAGTGCGCGCTGCGGACGGCGCTGAACAACCTGGTCCGCGCGGGCCACCTGCGCCGGGGGCGTGAGCACACGCTCGGCGATGGCCCCCAGCAGTGGGTGACGCGGACGTGGTGGTCCCGGACGGCGCGGGACGACGAGTGGTGGGCGGCGTTCCAGCGGGGGGACGTACCGGAGGACAAGCCGCCGCGGCAGAAGCTGTCGCGCGCGTACGTCCTGCTGGCGGCCCTGGGGCGCGAGGCGCCGATGATGTCGCTGTCCGCCGTGGAGTGCTCGGTGCTGGCGCCGCTGGTGAACGAGTGGTTCGAACGCGGGGCGACCGAGCAGCAGGTCCGGATCGCCCTGACGGCCGGGCTCCCGGAGGTCGTCCACCGCCCGCTCGCCCTGGCCCGGACCCGCCTGACGACGAAGATCCCGCCTCCCCGTACGGAGCCGTACCGCCCACCGCTCCGCATCCTGGAGTGCGCCCGCTGCGGCGACCCGGCCCGCCCGGAGGCCCTCCGCGACGGCGAATGCGGCCCCTGCCGAGGCGAGGCGGTACCGCGCCCCCGCACGACCCTGCCCCCGGCCGAGGTCCACGCCCGCGCGGCGGCGGCGAAGGCGGCGGCCGGTCTGCGACCCGAAAGGAGCCATGCATGAGCCCTGGCACCGCAGGACGTCCCCAGATGTCCATCGACGAGTTTCGAAGAGCTCGCCCGCCGAGCACCGGAAACCGTCACACTCGAATTCATCAACGGACAGCTCAAGGTCAAGCCACCGGCTGACGGCAACCACAGCGAAATCCTCATGTGGCTGCTCCACCAGTGCATGCACCACCGCCCCGACCTGGACCTCTACCCCGGGAGGCGGCTCATGACCGAAGGGCACCGACGGGGACGGGCCAAGCCTGACGGCGCCCTCGCGCCTGTGGGCCATTTCGCCGGACATGGCGAATGGTCGCGACACCGTCGAACTGCCCGACCCCGTCACCGTCACGCTCGCAACCGAGAAGCTCAAGGACTACGCGGGCTGAGCTCCTGTTCCTCGCTCGTCCGTCGGCATCAAGAGGGAGCGCTGCCGACGACTTCCGCCAGCTCGTCAGCCGACTCAGGGGTCAGACGGTAGAACCCCTGAAGACTGACCGAGCGCTCGAGACGGCCATCCACCACGTACTTCAGACCGCGGGTCTGGCCTCGGCGGTTACGCCAGGTGAGCCTCGCAAGCAGTTCACCGGGGATCGGCACGTCGAAGCGTACGGGCGTGGCGTCCACGTGCACCGCCATGGCGCCGCAGCCACCGGCGCCGAGCATCGACCAATCGCCGTGCCCGGGAAAGGCGGGGTCCTCCCACGTTGCCGGGGGCGTCCCGCAGCAGTCTCGCCGTTTTATGTCGATCATCCGCATCCGGCTCACCACGAAGACCTCGCACCGGTTGACGTGGAGCGCGTACACCTCGTCCCCGGCACGAGCACCCGTCCACGCGGGCAGGGAGGAATGAACACCGCTGAATGCGACCGGCGGCCGCTGGCCGACGCGGCCCGCCTTGCGCAGGGCACGGCATGTGTCATGGGTCCACAGGACGGTGAAGGCATCAGACATGCGGTGATCCTATGAACGGGGTCTGACAGCCTCCCGCGCCGGACACTGCTGGTCGCCGCCCTGACATGACCCCCGGCCCACACAACGCGCTAGCCGGTATGGCCAAGCGGCGAGGCCGCTTCGCGTGCGTCGATGAGCTGGTCCCAGTGCTCCGCCGCCCAGGTGCAGGCTGCGGCCATGGGGACAAGGAGGCTGCGGCCGAGCGGGGTCAGGTCGTATTCGACCCGGCGCACCGGCTCGGCGTGGACCGTGCGTGTGACGAGGCCATCACGCTCCAGCGCACGGAGCGACTGCGTCAGCACTTTGGCCGTGATGCCGTGCAGCGGGATCCGCAGCTCCGAGAACCGCCGGGGTCCCTGTTCGAGGCAGCGGATGATCATCCCTGACCATTTGTCGCCGAAGCGGATCGGTGGGAGATCGGACGGGCAGACCGGGTCGAACATGTCGGGATCCAGTGGCTCAGGCACCGCCACACAGTAGCCGGTATCTCCTTGGTAACCAGGGCCTTTTCTATCGTCCGGGGAAGCGGTCGGCGTTCAGGCCCGGCCCGTAGATGTTCGAGGGAAGCCATGAGCCAGATCATCATCTTCGGCGCCGGCGGCAGGGCCGGTCGGGCCGCCGTCGCAGAGGCCCGCAGCCGTGGCCACCAGGTCACCGCGGTCGTGCGTGACCCGGCCAAGTACCCCGATCTGCGGGCTGTGGACGGCGTACGGACCGTCGCGGGCGATGTCACCGATGCCCCCAGCGTCGCCCGGCTGTCCGTCGGACACGATGCCGCGATCAGCGCGGTCTACGATGCCGCCGCGCAGCCCGAAGCCTTCTTCGCCCACGCATCGCGTGCCCTCCTCGACGGCCTGGCGGAAGCCGACGTGAACCGACTGGTCGGGGTTGGCCTCGCCTCGGTGCTGGAGACCGCCTCCGGAGCCCTCCTCATGGACACGCCTGGCTATCCCCAGGACTACCGTGCCTTTTTCCTGGGACACGCGGCAGGCACGGACGTGCTGCGCACCGTGGCCTCTGGAACCTCTGGATTGGACTGGCTGGTCCTCAGCCCGGCGGGCGACTTCGACCACGGCGGTGCCCGCACCGGCAGGTACCGGACGGCGCCGGCCGAGGTCAGCAGCCGTATCTCCTACGCCGACTTCGCGATCGCGTTGCTCGACGAGATCGACGATCCGCGGCATCACCGCACGCACGTCGGCGTCGAGGCCGGCTGATGGGCAGGCAGGAGGAAATCACCGACAGCCCGAACGAGTGGGTGGCACAGCACATCCGCCACTACCTCGAGACGAACGGCCAAGCCAGACCAGGCATGAACGACCTGCTCCTGACGACCCGCGGCCGCAAGTCCGGAAAGCTGCGCCGCACGGCCCTGGTCCACGTGCGGGATGGCGAGGACCGCTACATCGTCGCCGCTTCCAACGCCGGAGCCGATCAGCACCCGGCCTGGTACCTCAACCTGACCGCCAACCCGAACGTCACCGTCCAGATCGGCGCGGAAACCTTCCCCGTGGCCGCAAGGACCGCCACGCCCGAGGAGAAACCGCGGCTGTGGGCGCTCATGGTGGCGGCCGTTCCGGCTTACCAGGGCTACCAGGAGGCGACCAGCCGCGATATCCCGGTAGTGATCCTCGACCGCACGTACTGATCGTCTGTGGTCCGGTGGTCCGCTGAGACCTAGACTGCCGGTCTCCGACAGACGCATGGGGTGGGGGAGTTCGCGTGTCGAGGCAGGGGAACGACGAGGACCGGACTGGCGACAGAGCTACCCCGAACTTGTGGCGGGCGCTGTTGGGCGTACTGATCGTGGGGGGTGTCCTGCTCGGCATCGTGATCGGTCTCGCCTTCATGTTCATGGGGAACAGCGGCTACATGCCGTGGTTCTCCTTGAAGCCGGTCTGGGAGGCCCCGCCCGAGCGCGAGGACTCCGGCCGCGGCAACGGCTCTTTCCCGATGGGCGAGACCCTGATCCGCAGCCGCGTCGACGGCGTCGCCGCCTTCGATCTCGGGACGGGCGCGAAGCGCTGGGAGTACCTGGTGCCGCGCCGCTCCGACGTCTGCGATGTCACCGAGCCCGACGGCTCCGTCGCCCTGGTCTCCTTCGGCGTGGAGGGCAGCACGGAGTACGGCGACCTGGAGCCGGGCAAGGGCTGCACCGGTGTCATCGCGCTCGATCTCACCAACGGCCGTGAACTGTGGCGCACCACCCGCGTTCCGGCGTCCAACGGCCTGGACGACGCCTACGGCCTCACCGCCGTCGGCGGCGGACTCGGCGTGGTCCTCGACGGCGACGACCGCCCGCTCATGGGCATCGCCGTTCCCGGCTCGCACGCCCTGCGCGCGTACGACCTGCGCACCGGCACCGCGCGCTGGCAGGCCGCGATGCCCAAGGGGTGTGTCCCGGGCCAGGTGACCGTCGCGCCGAAGCAGGTCCTCGCCGCCGTCCACTGTGACGGCGAGGTGAAACTCGCCGCGTTCGACCCCGCCGACGGCACGGCGCGGTGGACGGTGCCCCTCGACGCCCGGCGGGGCGTGGAGGCGGCGGCCGTGGGCTTCATGTCCGCCGACCCGCTGGTGGTGTCGGTTCAGGACGAGGACGACAGCGGGGTACGGGCCATGCTCGCCTTCGGACCGGACGGGCGCCTTCAGTCGCGGATCGACGACGTCGGCGACCACGGCAACATCGCGCGGGCGATCGTCTCCGACGGACGGCTCATCACGCTCGCCTTGTACCGGGGCAAGCAGTCCACGCTGGAGCGGCTCGTCGCCTTCGACCTGGCGACCGGCCGGGAGCTGTGGCGGGAGGACCTGGGCGGCGGCCTCGAGGTCGACGACCTGGAGGTGAAGGGCGACCGCGTGATGGTCGTGGCCACCTCCCGGAAGTCCGACGACCGCTTCTTCGTCTTCGACGCCGCCACGGGCGACGAAGAGGAGGACCGCGGCATCCGCGGCGGCTGGGGCAGCGCGACCCTGTACGCCTACAAGGACCGGTTCATCGCCGTCCGCTGGGGCGCGGGCGAGCCGCCCGTCATGGCGTACGAACGCTGGTGACGTGCGGAAGTCGCTGGTCACGCGCCTTGGCGCATCTCCTGGAGCATGGCTGGCGCCGGCGTCTGCTGATGGCGCAGGCCGTCACGGAAGCGCGGGCCCATACTTGCCGGCCCCGGTCGAACAGCAGTGGGGCCCCGAACAGAGGGTGACAGTCCGGTGCTGTGCCAGGTGTACGCGTCCGGGCATGCCTACGGCACGGAACCGCGCTCGGCCACCCACTCCACCGGCTGCCCGGTGATGGCAGCGATGTGGTCGAAGTCCCCGTCGTAGTGCAGCACCGTGACCCCGTGGCGCTCGGCCGTGGCAGCGATGAGCAGATCCGGGATGGACGCCTCCCGGTGCATTCCCTTCTCCGCGAGGAGACCCTGTACCTCGATGGCCCGCGCACCGATCTCGTCCGTGATCGGGAGCCACTCGAACCCCTTCCGGACCGACCGTCCAGCCGCGTGCTCCATGGCGTTGCGGGCGCTGAAAAGGATCTCCAGGTCGATCACACAACAGGTGGCGACCAAGCCCCGCTGGACCAGCGGCTGAAGCACGGACTTGACCGAAGGGTGCCTCGCGCGCGCCCAGGCGCTCTTGTCGACCAGGTACCGCGCTACTGCCACGCCTTAGCCATCACTTCCGGGTCCCCGAGGTCGGCGAAGGCACCGTCCTCCAGCATGTCCATGAAACGCTGCCGCTTGGCCGCCGCCACGAACTCCGCCAAGGCTCCGTTCACGGTGGCGCGCTTGGTCGTGGTGCCCAGTATCTCGGCAGCCTCCGCCACCAGTGCATCATCCAGCTCGATCATGGTGCGGGACATCGGCGCCTCCAGGCATATGGTTCAGGCGGATCCTTATGCATAAGGGTAAGCGCGAACGCCCGAGGGCGGCACCCCCACTGCTGGGAGTGCCGCCCTCGGTTCCGTAACCGGGCTTACCGATCCGCGAAGGGATCAGAAGTCCATGTCACCGCCCGGCATGCCGCCACCGGCCGGGGCGGACGCCTTCTCCGGCTTGTCGGCGACGACGGCCTCGGTGGTGAGGAACAGCGCCGCGATGGAGGCCGCGTTCTGCAGGGCAGAGCGGGTCACCTTGGCGGGGTCGATGATGCCCTCGGCGATCATGTCGACGTACTCACCGGTCGCGGCGTTCAGGCCGTGGCCGACGGGCAGGTTGCGCACCTTCTCGACGATGACGCCACCCTCGAGACCACCGTTGACGGCGATCTGCTTCAGCGGGGCCTCCAGGGCCAGGCGCACGATGTTGGCACCGGTGGCCTCGTCGCCCTCGAGCTCCAGCTTCTCGAAGACGGAGGAGGCCTGGATCAGGGCCACGCCACCGCCGGCGACGATGCCCTCCTCGACGGCCGCCTTCGCGTTGCGAACGGCGTCCTCGATGCGGTGCTTGCGCTCCTTGAGCTCGACCTCGGTCGCGGCACCGGCCTTGATGACGGCCACGCCGCCGGCCAGCTTCGCCAGGCGCTCCTGGAGCTTCTCGCGGTCGTAGTCCGAGTCGGAGTTCTCGATCTCGGCGCGGATCTGGTTGACGCGGCCCTGGACCTGCTCGCTGTCACCGGCACCGTCGACGATCGTGGTCTCGTCCTTGGTGATGACCACCTTGCGGGCGCGGCCCAGCAGGTCGAGACCGGCGTTCTCCAGCTTGAGGCCGACCTCCTCGGAGATGACCGTGCCGCCGGTGAGGATGGCGATGTCGTTCAGCATGGCCTTGCGGCGGTCGCCGAAGCCCGGGGCCTTGACGGCGACGGACTTGAAGGTGCCGCGGATCTTGTTGACGACCAGCGTCGACAGGGCCTCGCCCTCGACGTCCTCGGCGATGATCAGCAGCGGCTTGCCCGACTGCATGACCTTCTCCAGCAGCGGGAGGAGGTCCTTCACGGAGGAGATCTTGGAGTTGACGATCAGGATGTACGGGTCCTCCAGAGAGGCCTCCATACGCTCCATGTCGGTGGCGAAGTACGCCGAGATGTAGCCCTTGTCGAAGCGCATACCCTCGGTGAGCTCCAGCTCCAGACCGAAGGTCTGGGACTCCTCGACGGTGATGACGCCTTCCTTGCCGACCTTGTCCATGGCCTCGGCGATGAGCTCGCCGATCTGGGTGTCGGCGGCGGAGATGGAGGCGGTGGAGGCGATCTGCTCCTTCGTCTCGACCTCCTTCGCCTGGTCGAGCAGCGCACCGGAGACGGCCTCGACGGCCTTCTCGATGCCGCGCTTCAGCGCCATCGGGTTGGCGCCGGCGGCGACGTTGCGCAGACCCTCGCGGACGAGCGCCTGAGCGAGGACGGTCGCGGTGGTCGTACCGTCACCGGCGACGTCGTCCGTCTTCTTGGCGACTTCCTTGACCAGCTCGGCGCCGATCTTCTCGTACGGGTCCTCGAGCTCGATCTCCTTGGCGATGGAGACACCATCGTTGGTGATCGTGGGGGCGCCCCACTTCTTCTCGAGGACGACGTTGCGACCCTTGGGGCCCAGGGTCACCTTGACGGCGTCGGCGAGCTGGTTCATGCCGCGCTCGAGGCCGCGCCGTGCCTCCTCGTCGAACGCGATGATCTTGGCCATGTGAAGTGGTCCTCCCGGACTGGGGTGGATGCTCCGGACCGCGCTGGCGCCCGCGACGGACGGCCTGCATGCCCCTGTGGTTCCTTGCCCCACCGGCCTGCGGACCTCACCGACTCGGTCCTTCGTTGTCACTCTCACCTTCAGAGTGCTAACGCCAATGATTAGCACTCGACCCCGTCGAGTGCAAGGGCCGCCCCGGAGGGGCGTCGATGAGGGGTGGCGGTCGGGCGACGGGCGGGGGCAAGCTCCTCCCGTGGATCGGGGGCCTTCGATCCACTACGCGTGCACGCGGGCGCGCACGCGCGAGGGGCCCGCATCCTGTGCGGATGCGGGCCCCTCGGCACCACTGTGAAAGTCGCTGGCCGAATCGCGCCTGCTCGTACTAGCCGGCGAGCTTGACCATGTCCGCCTGCGGACCCTTCTGGCCCTGCGAGATCTCGAACTCGACTCGCTGACCTTCTTCCAGGGTGCGGTAGCCGTCCATCTGGATCGCGCTGTAGTGGACGAATACATCCGCACCACCGTCGACCGCGATGAAGCCGTACCCCTTCTCCGCGTTGAACCACTTGACGGTGCCCTGAGCCATGCCTAACTCCCCTATTACTGGCCCTTGCACAGGACCGCACTTCGCGGACCCGGGTCAGACCTCACCCGCTGACAGGAACGGGCGTGCGCCGGAACGCGTCGACCGCCGCTGAATGTATCTGTCCAACTGCCGTCTGCAACAGGTCAATCGGACGAGAATTCCGAGCACGCGTGAACGGAAAATTAGGCGGAATTCACCAGAACCCCGGGCAAGTCGGGCCCGGCAAAGCGCACATTCGGCGCATCAGGCACGGGTACTTTGACTGCATCTTGTCGCGCCGGGGCGTGAATTCATATGCACGTGACATGACCGGCGGCGGGGGCTTCCCCAACTCTACCGCGCTCAACCATGCGGAAATGCCCCCTGCGCACAGCGTGCGGAGGGGGCAATTCCGGAAAGCGCTATCAGCGGACTAGCAGCCGCCGGCCACGGCGGGAATGATCGACACGCCCGCGCCGTCCGGCGTGGCGGTCTCCAGGCCCTGCTCGAAGCGGACGTCGTCGTCGTTGACGTACACGTTGACGAAGCGGCGCAGCTTGCCCTGGTCGTCCAGGACGCGGGCGGCGATGCCCGGGTGGTTCTTCTCCAGCGACTCGATGACCTCGGCGAGGGTCGCGCCCTCCGCCGGGACCTCGGCCTGGCCGCCCGTGTACGTGCGGAGGATGGTGGGGATGCGCACGTTGACGCTCATGTCGTGATGCCTTTCGGTACGAGCTTGGTACGGGTCAGGCCAGGCCCGCGTCGCGGAACGCGTCCAGGCTCGGGCGGATGACGGCGGTCGCCTGCGAGGTGTCGGCCACGGCGTCGAGGGTCTTCAGGCCGTCGCCCGTGTTGAGCACGACCGTGGTCAGGGACGGGTCGAGCAGGCCCGCCTCGATCAGCTTCTGAGTCACGCCCACGGTCACACCACCCGCCGTCTCGGCGAAGATGCCCTCCGTACGGGCCAGCAGCTTGATCGCGTCGACCACCTGCTCGTCGTTGACGTCCTCGACCGCGCCGCCCGTGCGGCGGGCGATGTCCAGGACGTACGGGCCGTCGGCGGGGTTGCCGATGGCGAGCGACTTGGCGATGGTGTTCGGCTTCTGGGGCCGTACGACGTCGTGACCGGCCTTGAACGCCGCCGACACCGGGGAGCAGCCCTCCGCCTGGGCGCCGAAGATCTTGTACGGCTTGTCCTCGACCAGGCCCAGCTTGATGAGCTCCTGCAGACCCTTGTCGATCTTCGTCAGCTGCGAGCCGGACGCGATGGGGATGACAATCTGGTCCGGCAGCTTCCAGCCCAGCTGCTCGCAGATCTCGTACGCGAGCGTCTTCGAGCCCTCCGCGTAGTACGGGCGGAGGTTGACGTTCACGAAGCCCCAGCCCTCGCCGAGCGGGTCGCCGATGAGCTCGGAGCAGAAGCGGTTGACGTCGTCGTAGTTGCCCTCGATGCCGACGAGCTCGCCGCCGTACACGGCGGCCATGACGACCTTGCCCTGCTCCAGGTCGTGCGGGATGAACACGCAGGAGCGGAAGCCGGCCCGGGCGGCGGCGGCGCCGACCGCGCCCGCCAGGTTGCCCGTGGAGGAGCAGGACAGGGTGGTGAAGCCGAAGGCGCGGGCGGCCTCCAGGGCCTGGGCGACGACGCGGTCCTTGAAGGAGTGCGTCGGGTTGCCGGAGTCGTCCTTGACGAAGAGCTTGCCCGGCTCGACACCCAGCTCGCGGGCGAGGTTGTCGGCCTGGACGAGCTTGGTCCAGCCCGGGTTCAGGTTCGGCTTGTCCGCGACGTCGGCGGGGACGGGCAGCAGCGGTGCGTACCGCCAGATGTTGGCGGGCCCGGCCTCGATGCGCTTGCGCAGGGCCTCGGGGTCGCCGCTCGGCAGGTCGTACGCGATCTCGAGCGGCCCGAAACAGTGCTCGCAGGCGAAGATGGGGCCGAGGGGGAAGCGCTCGCCGCATTCGCGACAGGAGAGGGCGGAAGCGGGCCCGAGGTCGACCTTGCCGGTGGTGTCGGCGGCAGTGCCGGGAGCGGCGTCCGAGGTGGAGACAGTCTGTACAGCCATGGAGGCGAGGCCCTTTCTCCTCATCTTCCTCATGGCGCGCTTCGCCATGAGACGGATTTGGCACCTTCCCTAGCCGGGGCCTCGCGTTGCGCAGATGTGCGAGTGCCGACTGGAGGGTTGCCGGGGCTTCAACGGGCCGTATCCCTCTGCCCCTCTGGATGAGCGGTATTCGATTGTGTGCACGGGGGACCCGCCATGTGACGGTCATCCGCGTTGTTCAAGACTGTAACCGAACCCCTGGACGCTTGAGATGGTCGTCCGATACGCGAGATGGAGATCACGTGCTGGAAGAGGTGGAGCGCTGGCTGGACCGGCGGTCCTGGTCCGTTTCGGAGCGACCGCTCGACCAGCTGCTCGCGGCGAAAGGCGGGACGACCGTGAGCGTGGTGCTGCCGGCGCTCAACGAGGAGGCGACGGTCGGCGAGATCGTCACCGCGATCCGCCGCGAGCTGATGTCGAGGGCCGTGCCGCTGGTGGACGAGCTGGTGGTGATCGACTCGGGCTCGACCGACCGTACGGCGGAGGTGGCGCGCGCGGCCGGGGCGCGGGTGGAGCACCGGGACGCGATACTCCCCCGGATACCGGCGCTGCCCGGCAAGGGCGAGGTGCTGTGGCGGTCGCTGTTCGTGACGAGCGGCGACATCGTGTGCTTCGTCGACGCCGACCTGATCGACTTCTCGGCGGACTTCGTGTCGGGGATCGTCGGGCCGCTGCTGACCGACCCGTCCGTGCACTTCGTCAAGGCGATGTACGACCGGCCGCTGGGCGACACCGCCGGCCAGGGCGCCCCGGGCCAGGGCGGGCGGGTGACGGAGCTGGTGGCGCGGCCGCTGCTGAACCTGCACTGGCCGCAGCTGGCCGGGTTCGTCCAGCCGCTGGGCGGCGAGTACGCGGCGCGGCGCTCGCTGCTGGAGCGGCTGCCGTTCCCGGTGGGGTACGGGGTGGAGCTGGGCCTGCTGGTGGACGCGCTGCACACGGTGGGGCTCGACGCCCTCGCCCAGGTGGACGTGGGGGTGCGCAAGCACCGGC
The DNA here is from genome assembly GCF_040611175.1 of Streptomyces sp. NPDC003036. Taxonomy (NCBI): domain Bacteria; kingdom Bacillati; phylum Actinomycetota; class Actinomycetes; order Kitasatosporales; family Streptomycetaceae; genus Streptomyces; species Streptomyces sp. NPDC003036. The sequence goes on from NZ_JBEXNO010000006.1 coordinate 152,449, forward strand.
ACCAGGACGACCGGGCGCTGGGGCGGATGGCGGCGGCGATCTACCGGACGGCGCAGCTGCGGCTGTCGCGGGGGCACCTGGTGCGGCCGCGGCTGACGCAGTTCGACCGGGGCGAGGCGGGGTTCGTGCCGCGGACGCACGCGGTGGACACGGAGGAGCGGCCTCCGATGGCGAGTGTGGCGGAGTACACACGGCGGCGGCGCGTGGCGTGACGGGCGTACGTTTGAGCGTTTCGGCTACGGGCTAGGTTCGTCTCCATGGCGCCCCAGATTCTCGTTGCTTCGAACAGAGGTCCGGTCAGCTACGTGCCGCGTGCGGACGGCACGCTCGACGCCCGGCGCGGCGGGGGCGGGCTCGTGTCGGGCCTGTCCGCGATCGGTCCGGACGCGGGGGCGCTGTGGGTGTGCGCAGCGCTGAGCGACGGCGACCGCGAGGCGGTGCGGCGCGGGATCGCCGAGCCCGGCGTGCGGATGCTCGACATCGACGCGGCGACGCACGCGGCGGCGTACAACGGCATCGCGAACGCGGTGCTGTGGTTCGTGCACCACATGCTGTACCAGACGCCGCTGGAGCCCGTGTACGACGCGGAGTTCCGGCGCCAGTGGGACGCGTACCGGCTCTACAACCGGGCCTTCGCGGCGGCGCTGGCGGCGGAGGCGGACCGGGGCGCGACGGTGATCATCCAGGACTACCACCTGGCGCTCGCCCCCGGCATGCTGCGCGAGCTCCGTCCCGACCTGCGGATCGGGCACTTCTCGCACACGCCGTGGGCGCCGCCGGAGTACTTCCGGATGCTGCCCGACGACATCGCCGAGGAGCTGCTGCTCGGCATGCTCGGCGCGGACCGCCTCGGCTTCCTCACCTCGCGGTGGCGGCGCGCCTTCCAGGACTGCTGCCAGGCGGTGCTCGGCCACTACGACGGGATGGCGTACTGGCCCCGGGACCAGGAGCCGAGCTTCGAGTACCGCATCCCGGGCCACCAGAGGCGGCGGACGTACCTCGGGGTGCACGGGCTGGGCGCGGACGCGGACTTCCTGCGGGAGCGGTCGCGGCGGGCGGACGTGGACGAGCGGATGGCGGCGCTGCGGGAGCAGATCGGTCCCGACCGCAAGACGATCGTCCGCGTGGACCGCACGGAGCTGTCCAAGAACATCGTGCGCGGACTGCTGGCGTACCGCACGCTCCTGGAGCAGCACCCCGAGTGGCGCGAACGGGTGGTCCACCTCGCCTTCGCCTACCCCTCGCGGCAGGACCTGCCCGTGTACCGCGAGTACACGGCGCGGGTGTCGCAGCTCGCCGACGAGATCAACGCGGAGTACGGCCGCGACGGCTGGACCCCGGTGATCCTCCACGTCGAGGACGACTTCGCCCGCTCGCTGGCCGCGTACCGCCTCGCGGACGTGGCCCTGGTCAACCCCATCCGCGACGGCATGAACCTCGTCGCCAAGGAGGTCCCCGTCGTCTCCGACCGGGGCTGCGCGCTGGTGCTGTCGCGGGAGGCGGGCGCGTACGAGGAGCTGCGCGACGAGGCGGTCACGGTGAACCCCTACGACGTGACCGGCACCGCCGAGGCCCTCCACGAGGCCCTGACGATGCCGACGGCGGAACGCGACGAACGCACCAAGCGCCTGGCCGCGGCGGCGACGGCGCTCCCGCCGCAGCAGTGGTTCCTGGACCAGCTGCACGCGCTGCGGGAGCTGGGGTAGTTCCCGGGGGCTGACGCCCCCGGTTGGGGGGCCTACCCCACCCGCCGGGCCAGCGACCCCAGGAAGTCGACCACCGCCGACGGGCCCGGGACGGCCAGGTCCGCGCGGGTGGCGAGGTCCGGGACCTCGGCGCTGGCGCTGCAGACCAGGAGGCCCGGGGTGCCGTCGGAGCGGAGTTTCTCGACGGCGGCGAAGGCGGGGAGGTCGCCGAGGTCGTCGCCCGCGTACACGACCGTGCCCGCGCCGGTGGCGCGGACGTGGTCGGTGAGGGCGACGCCCTTGTCCATGCCCGGGGGCCGCAGCTCCAGGACCAGGCGGCCGGGCTCCAGCACGAGGCCGTGGCGGGTGGCGAGCTCGGCGAGGGGCTCGCGCAGGGCGTCGAACGCGGCCTGCGGGTCCTCCGCGCGGCGGGTGTGGACCGCGACCGCGCGGCCCTTCTCCTCCGTCCAGGTGCCGCGCCACGCGCCCGCCCGGTCCAGGACGCCGGGCAGTTCCGCGCGGACGGCCGCGACGCCGGGGTGCTCCGGGGCCGCGCGGACCGTGCCGGTCACGGCGTCCCAGCGTTCGGCGCCGTAGTGGCCGAGGACCACGAGGTGTTCCAGGCCCGGTACGCCGGCGAAGCCGCCGTACCGCACCGCCACACCGGCCGGGCGGCCGGTGATCACCGCGATGGACGCGACGTGCGGCGCCAGCGCCGCGAGGGCGGCGACCGCGCCGGGGTGGGCGCGCGCCTGCTCGGGGTCGTCGACGATCTCGGCGAGGGTGCCGTCGAAGTCGAGGCCGACGACCGCCCGCTCGGGATGGGCCAGGAAGGAGTCGAGGCCCTCACGGCCGGCGGCGGTGGTGGGGCTGGGGAGGAAGTCCTGTGAGTCCTGTGGGGTACCCATGGGCGGAAACCTATCCAGCTCCGCCGGTGCACACACCTACCGGCGCGCCTCCCGCGCCGCCCGCACCCGCCGCAGCCGGTTGACCGTCACCGGGTCGTGCTCCAGGGCGCGGGGGTCGTCGAGGAGGGCGTTGAGCAGCTGGTAGTAGCGCGTCGGCGACAGGCCCAGCTGCTCCCGGATCGCCCGCTCCTTCGCGCCGGGGCCCGGCCAGGAGCGGCGCTCCATGGCGAGGACGGCCCGGTCGCGAGCACTGAGGTCGGCGGTCATATGAAGAACATAGCTACTTCGGCTACTCGGCCGCTTCCGCGTCCTTCGCCGTCTTCGCTATCCCCTGGAGCACCGCCTCCGGGTCCCCGTCCGGCGCGACCGCCCCGCCGATGTTCCGCTTGACGCTCTCGCTGACCTTCGCCCACGACGTCTCGCCCACCGGGTACAGCTCCGACGTGGGCAGGGCGTCCAGGAACGCCTTCAGGTCCGCGTGTTCCGGATCGGCGGACATCGCGCTGTTCGCGGTGACGGTGACCGGGAGGATGTCGTACCGGTCGGAGAACTCCAGCACGTTCTTGTCCTGGTAGACGAAGTCCAGGAACGCGCCGGCCTCCCGCCGGTGGCCGTTCTGCTTGAACGCCATCATCCAGTCGGCGACGCCCATCGCCGCCTTGGCCTTGCCGTCGACGCCCGGCAGCGGCACCTTGCCGACCTTCACGCCCGCCTTCTCGGCCGTCTGCATCAGCGTCGGGTGGCCGTTGAGCATGCCGACCTCGCCGCGCGTGAAGGCGTCGAACGCCTGCTGCCGGTCCAGCTTGCCGGGCGCGACGGGCCCGGTCAGGCCGGGGCCGACGAGCTCCTCCTTGAGCCACGTGAAGGTCTTGACGTTGTCGACGGAGTCGATCTCGTACGAACCGCCGCTGTCGTCGCGGTAGCCGCCGCCCCCGCTGAGCATCCACTGCATGGTCTCGGCCTGGGCCTCCTCGGAGCCCAGCGGCAGCGCGAAGGGGTACTTCACGCCCTCGTCCTTCAGCTTGCGCGCGGCCGCCGCGATGTCGGCCCGGTTCTTCGGCGGCTCGACGCCCGCCTTGGCGAAGAGGTCCTCGTTGAAGAAGAGCAGCCGCGTGCTGGCGGCGAACGGCATGCCGTACTGCACCCGGTCGACCTCGCCGGCCCGGGCGAGCAGCGGCAGGAAGTCGGCCTGGGTGGGGACGGAGAGCAGCTCCTCGGCCTTGTAGAGCTTGCCTTGCTTGGCGTAGTCGGCGTACGCGCCGATCTGCGCGAGGTCGGGGGCCTCGCCGCGGTTCACCATCTCGGCGACCTCGCGGTCGACGTCCTTCCAGGAGAGCACCTTCACATCGATCTTGATGTGCGGGTGGGTCTTCTCGAACTCCCTGGCAACGTTGTCCCAGTACGCCTTCGAGCTGTTGGAGGCGTTGCTTCCGTAGTCGGCGGCGACCAGCTTCAGGGTGACGTCCTCGGAGTCACCCGCCCCACAGGCCGACAGGCTCGCCGCCATGCCGAGTGCGGCCACCGCCGCGGTCAGTCCCAGAGAGCGGCGTCGCTGCACAGCCTTGTCCCACCTTCATTCACCTACCGAGGGGATGAGGTCTACACCACTGGGTATCGCTTCCACAACTCCGGTCTGCTAGACCGGCAGGGACCTGTACGCGTACGACGCCGTAGGAGTCCCTCGCATGTCCCGTACCGCAGCAGAGATTGCCACCCAGCCGGCCTGCTGGCGCCGCGCCGCCGAGGCCGCCGTGTCCTTCGGGGAGGGGCTGCCGCGCCCCGGCGAGCGGGTCGCCGTGACGGGGTGCGGCACGTCGTGGTTCATGGCGATCGCGTACGCGGCGCTGCGGGAGGCGGCGGGGCAGGGCGAGACGGACGCCTTCGCGGCCTCGGAGTTCCCGTCCTCGCGCGCGTACGACCGGGTCGTGGCGATCACCCGCTCCGGGACGACGACCGAGGTGCTCCGGCTGCTGGGCGAGGTGCGCGGGCGCGGGGTGCCGACGCTGGCACTGACCGCCGACCCGAAGACACCGGTCATGGAGGCGGCGGACGCGGTCGCGGTGCTGGACTGGGCGGACGAGGAGTCGGTCGTCCAGACGCGGTTCGCGACGACGGCGCTGGCGTTCCTGCGGGCGGGCCTCGGCGATGCCGTACGCGGCGTGCCCGGTGTGAAGCCGGTCGCCGAGGCGGCGGTGGACGCGGAGCTGGCGGTGACGGAGCCGTTGCCGGAGGCGGTGCTCGCGGCGGAGCAGTGGACGTTCCTGGGGCGGGGCTGGGCGTACGGGCTGGCGCTGGAGGCGGGGCTGAAGATGCGCGAGGCGGCGGGCGCGTGGACGGAGGCGTACCCGGCGATGGAGTACCGCCACGGGCCCATCGCGATCACCGGGCCGGGGCGGGTCGCGTGGGTCTTCGGCGCGCTGCCGGAGGGCTTGGCGGCCGAGGTGGCGCGGGTGGGCGGCACGCTGCACGCGCACGCGACGGCCGACCCGATGGCGGACCTGATCCGGGCGCAGCGGCTGGCGGTGGCGCTGGCGGAGGCGAAGGGGTACGACCCGGACCGGCCGCGCAACCTCACGCGGAGCGTGATCCTCAGCCAGTAGGGCCTTAGCCCATTTGTATGCGCTGACAACAATCCTCGGAAGTGGACTAGACCTTTCACGGGTTCACGAGCCACACTGTTCTCCGTGAGACGACACGTCATCGCCCTCGATGTGGGCGGCACCGGGATGAAGGCCGCCCTGGTCGGAGCCGACGGGGAGCTGCTGTACGAGGAGCGCCGCGCGACCGGCCGGGACCGCGGCCCCGACGCCGTCGTGGAGTCCATCCTCGGCTTCGCCGCCGACCTCCACGCCCACGGCCGCGAGCGGTACGGCACCGGCGCCCTCGCCGCCGGTGTCGCCGTGCCCGGCATCGTCGACCGCGACCGCGGCATCGCCGTCTACGCCGCCAACCTGGGCTGGCGCGACGTCCCGCTCCGCGCCCTGCTGGCGGAGCGGCTCGGCGGCCTGCCGGTCGCGCTCGACCACGACGTACGCACCGGCGGGCTCGCCGAGGGCCGCGTCGGGGCGGGACACGGAACCGACCGGTTCCTCTTCGTACCGCTCGGCACCGGCATCGCGGGCGCCATCGGCATCGGCGGCACCATCGAGGCCGGCGCCCACGGGCACGCCGGCGAGCTCGGCCACATCGTCGTCCGCCCCGGCGGCCCCGCGTGCGGCTGCGGCCAGCGCGGCTGCCTGGAGACCCTCGCCTCGGCCGCCGCCGTGAGCCGGGCCTGGGCGGCGGCCTGCGGCGACCCGGCCGCCGACGCGGCGGACTGCGCCAAGGCCGTCGCCTCAGGCGACGAGCGGGCCGCACGCGTGTGGCGCGAGGCGATCGACGCGCTCGCCGACGGGCTGGTCACGGTGCTCACCCTGCTGGACCCCCGCACGCTCATCATCGGTGGCGGTCTCGCCGAGGCCGGGGAAACGTTGTTCACACCCCTTCGGGCGGCCGTCGAGGAGCGGGTCACGTTCCAGAAGCTGCCCGCCATCGTGCCGGCGGCCCTCGGGGACACCGCCGGATGCCTGGGCGCGGGCCTCCTCGCCTGGGATCTGCTCTCCAAGGACCCTGCCCCTGACTCGGAGGTATCCGCCTGATGGCCGATCGCACTGTTCTCGCCGGCGCCCGCGTGGTGCTGCCGACCGGGATCGTCGACAGCGGGCGGGTGATCGTCGAGAACGGCCGGATCGCCGACCCGGCATCCGCCCCCGATGGTGTCCCGTCGGCCGACCTCGCCGGGCACTGGGTCGTCCCCGGCTTCGTCGACCTGCACAACCACGGCGGCGGCGGGGCCTCCTTCACCTCCGGCACCGTCGAGGAGGTCCTCAAGGGTGTCCACACGCACCGGCTGCACGGCACCACCACCGTCGTCGCCTCCACCGTCACCGGCGACATGGACTTCCTCGCGCACCGCGCCGGCGAGCTGTCCGAACTGGCGGAGCAGGGCGACATCGCCGGCATCCACTTCGAGGGCCCCTTCATCTCCCCCTGCCGCAAGGGCGCCCACAGCGAGGGCCTGCTGCGCGACCCGGACCCGGCGGAGGTGCGCAAGCTCGTCGACGCGGGGCGCGGCCACGCCAAGATGGTCACCCTCGCCACCGAACTGCCCGGCGGCATCGACTCCGTACGTCTGCTCGCCGAGCACGGCGTGATCGCCGCCATCGGCCACACGGACGCCACGTACGAGCAGACCGTCGAGGCCATCGAGGCGGGCGCCACCGTCGCCACGCACCTCTTCAACGCCATGCCGCCGCTCGGCCACCGCGCCCCCGGTCCCATCGCGGCGCTCCTGGAGGACGAGCGGGTCACCGTCGAGCTCATCAACGACGGCACGCACCTGCACCCGGCGGCGCTGGAGCTGGCGTTCCGTCACGCGGGCGCCGGACGGGTCGCGTTCATCACCGACGCGATGGACGCGGCGGGCTTCGGCGACGGCGTCTACCACCTCGGGCCGCTGGAGGTCGAGGTGCGCGAGGGCGTGGCCCGGCTGGTGGAGGGCGGCTCGATCGCGGGCTCCACGCTGACGCTCGACACCGCCTTCAGGCGGGCCGCGACGGTCGACAAGCTGCCCGTCGAGGCGATCGTTCAGGCCATCTCCGCCAACCCGGCGAAGCTGCTCGGCGTGTACGACAAGGTCGGCTCGCTGGAGCCGGGCAAGGACGCGGACCTGGTCGTCCTCGACGCCGACTTCACGCTCAAGGGCGTGATGCGCAAGGGCGCATGGGTGATTGCGCCGCAGCTGGGCTGAATTCGGCCCGCGTCGGCGCGGGGCGGCCGGCCGGGGTCTGGGCCAACCGCCCCGCGTTTGGCATGATCAGGCCCGGAAGACGCCGAAACGACTGGGCTGGGGGTGTGCGCCACGTGATCCTGACGGTCACGCTCAACACCGCCCTCGACCTCACCTACACGGTCGGCGCCCTGGTGCCGAGGTCGTCCCACCGCGTCACCGACGTCACCGAACGCCCCGGCGGCAAGGGCCTCAACGTCGCCCGCGTGCTCGCCGCGCTCGGCCACGAGACGGTGGTCACCGGCTTCGCCGGAGGCGCCACCGGCGAGGTCGTCCGCGGCCTGCTCGCCCCGCTGCCCGGCGTGCGCGACGCGCTCGTACCGATCGCGGGCGCCACGCGCCGCACGGTCGCCGTCGTCGACGCCTCCACCGGCGACACCACGCAGCTCAACGAACCGGGCCCGGTCGTCGCCCCCGCCGAGTGGTCGGCGTTCCTCTCCACGTACGACACCCTCGTCGGCGAGGCCCGCGCCGTCGCGCTGTGCGGCAGCCTGCCGCCCGGGGTGCGCGTCGGCGCGTACGCGGAGCTGATCCGCCGCGCCCGCGCGGCGGGCGTGCCCGTGCTGCTCGACACCAGCGGCGAGCCGCTGCGCCGGGGCATCGCCGCCCGCCCCGACATCGTCAAGCCCAACGCCGACGAGCTCGCCTACCTCACCGGCGCCCGCGAGCCGCTGCCCGCCACCCGCGACGCCCGCCGCCGGGGCGCCCACGCCGTGGCCGCCTCCCTCGGCCCGGACGGGCTGCTCGCGGTGACCCCCGACGGCACCTGGCGGGCGGCGCCGCCCGCGCCGGTGAAGGGCAACCCGACGGGCGCGGGCGACTCGGCGGTCGCCGGGCTGCTGTCGGCGCTGGTGGAAGGGGAGTCCTGGCCGGAGCGCCTGCGCCGCGCGGTGGCGCTGGCGACGGCGACCGTGCGGGCCCCGGCGGCCGGCGAGTACGACCCTCGCGCGTACCAGGAGCTCCTGGACCGGGTGACGGTGACGGAGCTGGTCGCAGCCGCATAGACGAAAGGTCCCCGAGATGCCCCTCGTCCCCACCGGCGAGCTGATCGCCCAGGCCAGGGCGGCGCGACGCGCGGTCGCCGCGTTCAACGTGATCACGCTGGAGCACGCGGAGGCCATCGCGGCCGGGGCCGAGCGGGCGGGGGTGCCCGCCGTCCTCCAGATCTCCGAGAACGCCGTGCGGTTCCACGGCGGCGACCTCTCCGCCATCGCCGCCGCCGCGTCCGCCGTCGCCCGCGCCTCCACCGCCCCGCTCGGGCTCCACCTCGACCACGTGGTCTCCCGCGAGCTGCTGCACACGGCGTACGCCGAGGGCTTCGGCTCGGTGATGTTCGACGCGTCGAAACTGGCGTACGGCGACAACGTCAAGGCCACGGCGGAGGCGGTGCGCTGGGGCCACGAGCGCGGCATGTGGGTCGAGGCGGAGCTGGGTCGCGTGGGCGGCAAGGACGGCGAACCGCCGCTGGACGCCCACGCCCCGGGCGTCCGTACGGACCCGGCCGCGGCCGCCGCCTACGTCGCCGACACCGGCGTCGACGCCCTGGCCGTCGCGGTCGGCTCCACCCACGCCATGACCGAGCGCACGGCGACCCTCGACCACGCCCTGATCGCCGCCCTGCGCGACAGCGTTCCGGTCCCGCTGGTGCTCCACGGCTCCTCGGGCGTCCCGGACGCCGAGCTGCGCAGGGCGGTCGCCGCCGGCATGACGAAGATCAACATCGGTACGGCCCTGAACACGGCCTTCACCGGCGCGGTGCGCGCCTTCCTCGACGCCGACGCCCGGGCCGTCGACCCCCGGAAATACCTCGTCCCCGCTCGCGAGGCGATGACGGGGACGGTGGTGCGGTATCTGGCGGCGGTCAGCCCTTGACCTGGCCCTGCTTCAGCCAGACCTGGTCGAGGTACGCCTCGCACTGGTCGCCCGGCTCGCAGGACATCTTCATGGTGTTCACGCCCTTCTTGAGCGTGGCGTAGGAGTAGGTGTAGGTCCAGCCCTTCTCCCAGTCGCCCTCCGGCGCGTGGGCGAAGTTCTTCATCCGGATCTCGCGGGGCGCCTCGCCGTTGACCGAGAGTGAGGCGTCCGCGTCCTTGCCCGGCACGGAGTACGTCAGGAACAGGGTGTACTCGCCGTCCTCCGGAACGTCCACCGTCCAGCTGGCGGAGCCGCCGACGCCGTTGAACATCACGTACGCGCCGTTGATGCCCTTGGCACCCTTGACGTCCGTGCCCAGCCGGGCCGGGCCGCCCAGCTGGAGCGTCGCCGCGTCCTGCTTCGGCAGCTCCTTCGGCTTGTCGCCCTCGCCGCCCTTGGAGGGCTGGGAGCTCGGGGACTCCTGGACCTGGGAGGCGGGGGCCGAGGGGCCGGCCTGGCCGTCCTTGTCCTTGTCGCCGGTGTTGCTCAGGACCGCGACCGTGATGCCGATCACCACGACCAGCACGACCGCGATCGCGCCGATCAGCAGCCCCTTGGTGTTGGGTCCGCCGCCGCGGCCGCCGCGCTGCGGTGCCTGCGGGGGCATCGCCTGGGGCGGCGCGCAGTACGTCTCGGGCGCGGCGTACTGCGGGGTCGGTCGCTGCGGCGGGACCTGGCCTTGGCCATGGCCGCCGCCGTACTGGCGCTCGCCGACCGCGCGGACCTGGTTGTACGACGTTCTCGGCACGCCGGGCTGCGCAGCCGCCGCGGGACCGGGATAGCCGTAGCCGCCCTGGCGCGGGGCCTGAGCGCCCGCTGCCTGCCCGTCCGCGTACAGGTAGCCGAACGGATCGTCGTCCTCGGGCGTGCCCGCGCCGTTGCCGTTGTTACCGGCAGCCATCCCTGGTCACTCCTCATCCCTGCTCGCCAGCGGTCACCGACCCGGGCGAGCCTACCCCGAATGGCGCAGGGGGTCCCTCGTGGATCTTGCCGGGCTCGCGGGCCCTGGCACGCGCTCCCCCTCGGCTTCGCCTGGGGGCACCCCCAGACCCCGCTCCTGATCCGGCGTGATCTACGAGGGGCCCCCTAGCCCGCCCGTCGGTGAACCTTGGAGCGGGAGCGCTTCTCTATGTACATGCGCTGGTCAGCGGAGTTCAGGACCTCTTCGACGGACATTCCGCACTCGGCCCAGCCGATGCCGAAACTCGCCCCCACCCGGACCGCGCGACCGTCGACCCGGATGGGCGGGATGATCGCGTTCCGCAGCCGGACGGCGAGGTCGGCGGCGTCGGCCGCGCCGAGGCCGTCGGCGAGGACGACGAACTCGTCGCCGCCGAGCCGGGCGACGGTGTCGCCGTCGCGGACGCCGGCGGTGAGGCGGCGGGCCACCTCGACGAGGACGGCGTCACCGGTGTGGTGGCCGAACCGGTCGTTGATCGACTTGAAGCCGTCGAGGTCGCAGAAGAGGACCGCGAGCCCCTTCGTACCGTCGTCGACTTCGTTGTCGGCCGGCGGGGCGACCGTGTGGACGTGGTGGTCGTACGCCCCGGCGGCGTCGGGACCGAAGTCGAATCCGTGGCCATGGCCATGACCGTGGCCGTGGTTCTGCTGGGGGGGCTGGTGCTGCGGCTGGGGCTGGTGCTCGTACTCGTAGTCGAATTCGTACGCGCCGCCCTCGGGGGCGTACGCGTCCGGCGTCGACGCCGCCGACCGGACCGCCTGCGGGCGCGCGCACAGCCGGGAGCTGAGGCGGGCGCGGAGCTCGGCGCTGTTGGGCAGGCCGGTCAGCGCGTCGTGCGAGGCGCGGTGGGCGAGCTGGAGCTCGTGGCGCTTGCGCTCCTCGATGTCCTCGACGTGGGTGAGCAGGAAGCGCGGCCCGTCGGCGGTGTCGGCGACCACCGAGTTGCGCAGGGACACCCACACGTACGTGCCGTCGCGGCGGCCGAGGCGCAGCTCGGCGCGGCCGCCCTCGGCGGAGGTGCGCAGCAGGGTGCCGATGTCCTCGGGGTGGACGAGGTCGGCGAAGGAGTAGCGCCGCATGACGGAGGCGGGGCGGTTCAGCAGCCGGCACAGCGCGTCGTTGGCGCGCAGCAGCCGGCCGTGCTGGTCGCCGCCCATCTCGGCGATGGCCATGCCGGAGGGCGCGTACTCGAAGGCCTGGCGGAACGACTCTTCACTGGCCCGCAGGGCCTGCTGCTCGCGCTCCAGGCGGACCAGCGCCCGCTGCATGTTTGCTCTCAGCCGGGCGTTGCTGATCGCAATCGCGGCCTGCGAGGCGTACATCTGGAGCGCCTCCTGCCCCCAGGGGCCGGGGCGGCGGCCGTTGCGGGGCCGGTCGACGGAGATGACGCCGAGGAGCTCACGGCCGCTGCCCGAGGCGTACATCGGGGCGTACAACCGGTCGCGGGGGTGCCACTCGTCCTCGAAGCGGGGCTCGGGGCCCTCGGTGTGCCACTGGGGGACGTCGTCCTCTATCAGGACCCAGCCCTCGGTGTGCGGGATGAAACGCAGGTCCCCCCAGGCCTCGCCCATGGACAGGCGGCGCTCCCAGGACGCGCGCGAGCCGACCCGGCCGGTGATCAGGGCTTCGGCGGCGGCACTGCCGGCGAAGGCGGCGACGACCAGGTCACCGTCGGGGCGCACGAGATTGACGCAGGCCAGTTCGTAGCCGAGGCCTTGGATGACGCCGTCGGCGACGGTTTGCAGCGTGTCGGCCAGGCTGCGGGCCGTGTTGAGGTTGGCGACGACCTGATGCAGCTGCCGCAGGGTCGCAAGACGGACGTACGGCTCCGACTCGGTCTCCATTGCTCGCTCTCCCCGAGACCTCGACAGCAACTCCAGGGTTCTCATCGGCGCTCGTGTTGCACTGTCATCGGCCACTGAATCACAGCGAGCTGCGCACCCGGTACACAGGGTCAACAATTCCCCGGCTCTGTGACTCAAGTCACAAGGGGTGGGGTCGGGGCGCGTGGGAGGCACTGCGGCGCGGCGTTCCTTTGCTTCCGGTAACTCCCGGCACCTTCCGGTCAAGGGTCCTAGGACCTACCTGGTCCCTTGGGCCGATGCGGCCGGTTGGCGGGCAAGGTTAGCGTTCCGGGTGTGTTCCCGACGACCCAGCCCTCAGCCCCTGCCGTCCCTCATCCTGAGGGGGTGAGCAACGACGAGTTCCGTGCCGCCATGTCGCGGCTGGCCGCGGGTGTGGTGCTGGTGACGGCCGTCGAGCCGCCGCTGGGCGAGGACGTCGGCATGACGGCGACGGCCTTCATGTCGGTGTCGCTGGACCCCCCGCTGGTGATGGTCAGCCTGCGCAACGGCTCCCGCATGGACGACCTGCTGGACGAGCAGCCGCTGTGGGGCGTCTCGGTGCTCGCCGAGAGCCAGCGGCACATCGCGGGGCGCTTCGCGATGAAGGGCCGCATCAGCGACCGGCTGCTGTTCGCGGACATCCCGTACACGCGCGGCGAGACGAGCGGCGCGCCCCTGGTGGGCGGAGCCCTGGCCACCCTGGAGTGCCGCACGGAACAGCGCGTGGTGGCCGGCGACCACACCCTGGTGATCGGCCGCGTCCTCGGCGCCGACTTCCCGAGCCCGCAGGGCGAGCCCCTGCTGTACTTCCGCGGCAAGTACCGCCACCTGAGCTGAGGCGCCGGGTCGGGGCCGTAAAGACCTACGACCAGTCGCGGGGCGAGCGGCCGCGCTTCGTCTCGGCGCGGTGCTTCTTCTCCCGCAGGCGGCGCTCGTTGATCCCGCGGGGAATCTTCGTCGCGCGGCGCGGCTTCGGCGGCGGAGCCGTCGCCTCCGCCAGCAGGGACGCCAGCCGCACCGCCGCCGTCTCGCGGTTGCGCCACTGCGAGCGGTGCTCCGACGCGCGGACGCTGATCACGCCGTCCACCAGGCGCCCGCCGAGCCGCTGGAGCGCCCGCTCCTTCCAGACCGGCGGCAGCGCCTCCGTACGCGCGAGGTCGAAGCGCAGCTCCACCTGCGAGTCGCTGGTGTTCACATGCTGTCCGCCCGGCCCGGAGGATCTGGAGAAACGCCACATGAGCTCGGACTCCGGCAGGGAGACCGAGCCGCGGATGACATAGGGACCGGACATGCCCTCCATGTTCCCGGTCCCGACGCGGTCACGTCACCCCGTTTTCCGACCGTGGGTCATGGAACCCTGGGGCTGCGCACCGCGTTATGTGCAGTGACGCCAGTCAATGAACTACGAAGGGGACTCCATGGCTGTAAGCCTGTCCAAGGGCGGCAATGTCTCGCTGACCAAGGAGGCGCCGGGCCTGACCGCCGTCACTGTGGGCCTCGGCTGGGACGTCCGCACGACCACCGGCACCGACTTCGACCTCGACGCCTCCGCCATCGGCGTCGACGCCTCCGGCAAGGTCGTCTCCGACGGCCACTTCGTCTTCTTCAACAACAAGTCGACGCCGGACCAGACCATCGTCCACACCGGTGACAACCGCACCGGCGAGGGCGGCGGCGACGACGAGCAGATCAACGTCAACCTCGCGGGCCTGCCCGCCACCGTCGACAAGATCGTCTTCCCGGTCTCCATCTACGACGCGGTCAACCGCTCGCAGAACTTCGGCCAGGTGCGCAACGCCTACATCCGCATCGTCAACCAGGCCGGCGGCGCCGAGATCGCCCGCTACGACCTGAGCGAGGACGCCGCCACCGAGACCGCCATGGTCTTCGGCGAGCTGTACCGCAACGGCACCGAGTGGAAGTTCCGCGCGGTCGGCCAGGGGTACGCCTCGGGCCTGGAGGGCATCGCCCGCGACTTCGGCGTCAACATCTGACCCGTCCGACACGCCCACACACCACAGACCACAGGGCCCCGGCGGCGAAGCCGCGCCGGGGCCCTGTGGCGTGTCCGGCCGACCCCGGGGGTCGGAGCGGGTGGCAAGCCAGGCCGAGAAAGGTGGTGGGGCAACGGCGAATTGAGGTGACGGACCCCTACTGTGGCCGCATGATCGTCGAACCCCTGGACGTCCGCGAGGGCGGCTCCCTGCCCGGCCCGCTCCTCACCGAGCTGACCGAGCTGTACGCGTCGAACCGCGAGTTCCAGCAGCTCAGCGGGGACTTCCCGGACCCCGACGACATCCGGCCCGAGCAGGTCGCCGCCTCGCTCGCCGAGGAGCTCGCGCACCCGGACGCCGAGGTGCTGATCGCCCGTTCGGCAGGGCACGTCATCGGCGTCTCGGTGACGCGGTCGCACCACCCCACCGACCCCGACGACCCGGACCCCTGGATCGGGCTGCTCATGGTGCACGCCCGCGACCACCGCGTCGGCTTCGGCCGCGAGCTCGCCGAGATCGTCGAGAAGCGGTTCCGGGAGGCGGGCCGCCAGGGCGTCAAACTGGCGGTCCTGGAGAACAACCCCAACGCGGTCGCGTTCTGGACGGCACTCGGGTACGAGGAGACCGACCGCCGCAAGGACCTGCGGCTCGGCCGCGACTCCATCGTCATGCGGAAGGCGCTGTAGGGGCCGGGGCCCTCGGTCACGGCCGGGCCTTCACGGCCGGGCCGGGCGTTCGTCGCCGTACAGCCAGGTGTCCCACACCCCGCTGAGCTTCCCGCTCAGCTCCTCGCCGGCCGCCTCCTCCACGTACCGCGTGAAGTCCTCCGTCGACGCGTTGCCGTGCCGGTACTTCGCCGGCCAGCCGCGCAGGATCCCGAAGAAGGTGTCGTCGCCGACGGCCTGGCGGATCTTGTGCAGGACCATCGCGCCCCGGCCGTAGACGGGCGGATCGGAGATCCGCTCCGCCGACGGCGGCTCGGCGGGCGGGAAGGCCCAGTTCGCCGAGTCGGCGAAGGCCTCCTCGAAGCTCCTCTGCGCGGGCGTGTCCTCGAAGTCCTCCGCGTACAGCCATTCGGCGTACGTCGCGAAGCTCTCGTTGAGCCACATGTCACGCCACGACTCCGGCGAGACGGAGTTCCCGTACCACTGGTGGGCCAGCTCGTGGACGAGGAACCCCACCGTGAAGGTGCCCGCCGCGAAGAACGGCCGGGTCTGCGTCTCCAGCGCGTACCCCACGTCGACGGTCGGGTCGACGATCGCGCCGACGGAGGAGAAGGGGTACGGGCCGAAGTTCTCCGCCTCCCACGCCAGCAGCTCGGGGATGCGGGCGAGCAGCGCCGGGTCCGCCTCGGAGCCCTTCGTGGCGGTGTGGACGGGCAGCCCGGACGGCGTGCGCGTGACCCGGGTCTCGTACCGGCCGACGGCGACCGTCGCGAGGTAACTCGCCATCGGCTCGCCCGAACGCCACGCGTACGTCGCCCGCCCGCCGCGCGTGCGCCGCTCCTTCAACTCGCCGTTCGACAGGGCCTCGTACCCCTGGGGGACGGTGACGGTGACCGCGTACGTGGCCTTGTCGCTGGGATGGTGGTTGCCCGGGAACCACGTCATGGAGCCGGTCGGCTGGCCCAGCGCCAGCGCCCCGTCGGAGGACTTCAGCCAGCCCTCCTCGGCGTCCTCGTCGGTGAAGGTGCGCGGGACGCCGGAGTAGCGGATCACGGTACGGAAGGTGGCGTCGTCACCGACGGCGCTCGCGGGCCGCACGGTCAGCTCCTCGCCGGAGCGGCGCACGGTGGCGCGCTCGCCGTCGACGGTGGCGGACCGCACCGTCAGCCCGGCCAGGTCGAGGTTGAAGGCGCTGAGGGCCTGGGTGGCGCGGGCGGTGATGTCGGCGGTGCCGGTGAGGCGGCCGGTGGCGGGGTCGTAGTCGAGGGTGAGGGCGTAGTGGCGGACGTCGTAGCCGCCGTTGCCGAGCCGGGGGAAGTAGGGATCGCGCAGACCGGCGGCGCCGGGCTTGCCGGACACGGCGGAGCCGCCGCCGCTGCCGGTGCAGCCCGTGGCGAGGCTGCCTGCCAGCAGCAGAGCGGCGGCGGCACGTACACGCGTCCGGGTCCGGGTCCGGGACGGCGTCCTCGTCCGCGTCCGGGCCCGCGTCCGCGTCCTGCTCCGCGTCCGTGAAGATCGGTGATCCACGCACCGATCCTACGGACGCACCGGGGCTACTTGCCCAGCGAGGCGACGCCCGCCTGGGCGTACTTCTCGTCGAGGTCGCCGCTGGGCGCGCCCGCCACACCGATGCCCGCGATCGGCGCGCCGTCGGCCGCGACCGGGGCGCCGCCGCCGAGGAAGAGGGTGCCGGGGATGTCCTTGAGGTTCGGCGCGGTCTGGAGGCGCTTGACGAGCTCGGAGGTCGGCGCGTTCCAGGAGACGGCGGTGAACGCCTTGCGGACGGCGGAGTCGTACGACTGCGGGCCCGCGCCGTCGCCGCGCAGGGTGACGAGGGTGGTGCCGTTGCGGTCCACGACGGCGACCGTGACGCGCTGGTTGTCCTTCTCGGCGGCCTTGAGGGCGGCCTGCGCGGCCTTGGTGGCGGCGTCGATGGTGAGGTGCCGGGTGGTGCGGAGGTTGTGGTCGGAGGCGTCGACCGTCTGAGCGGGCGCGGCGGCCGGGGCGGCCGGGGCGGCGGCGTTCGCCGATATCGCGCCGAAGGTACCGGCGGACAGCGCGGCGGCGGCGACGGCGCCGGTCAGGACTCGGGCGCGCAGCGACATCTTCTTCACGGGGGACTCCTTCGTACCGAGGGCTTGTGCTTTCGATCCTGGGGCCGCCGGCAGGGGTCCGGGGTCAGCCGATCGGTTGATGCCGCGCCGCCGCGCGCGGGCGAGGATGGCGGCGTACGACGGTGACGTAAGGACGGGAAAAGGAGCGCGCCGTGGAGCAGGACCCCGACGCCCGCAGGCTGGCGCGGGTGATGCACGCCGCGTTCTTCGCGCTGCTCGGCGCCTCCCTGGTGCGGTTCCTGCTGCGCCACCCGTGGGCGGAGCTCGGCCCGTGGGTGGTGGGGCTGTCGGCGGCGCTCGCGGTGCTGTACGTCCTGCCGAGCCCGCGCCGGTTGGCGTGGCTGGGCACCGTCGTCGCCGTGTGGGTGGTGCTGGTGGTGCTGGCGCCGAGCTTCGCGTGGTGTGCGGTGCCGCTCTTCTACACCGGTCTGCGCACGCTGCCGCCGCGTGCCGCGCTCGCGCTCGTCGTCCTGCTGACCGCGTTCGTGGTCGCCGCCCAGCTGCGGCTGTCGGACGGCGCCCTGGACCCGAACGTGCTGGTCGCGCCGCCCGCCGTCGCGGCGATCGCCACCGCCGTGTTCCTGCACACGCGGCGGCAGGCGGACCGGCTGGCGGCGACCGAGCGGCGCGAGGGCACCCTCGCGGAGCGGCAGCGGCTGTCGATGGAGATCCACGACACCCTCGCGCAGGGCCTGTCCAGCCTGCGCATGCTGCTCCAGGCCGCCGACCGCACCTGGGACGGCGATCCGGCGACCGCCCGCCGCCATGTGCGTACGGCCGCGGCGATCGCGGAGCGCGACCTCGCCGAGGCGCGCCGCTTCGTCCACGACCTGGCGCCCGCCGACCTCGCGGGAGGTGTGGCCCTGGAGGACGCGCTCGCCGCCCTCGCCGCCCGCGAGTCGACGGGGGAGTCAGTCGGCGACTCGGCGGGGGGCTTCCCGGTCGCCTTCCGCGTCGACGGCACACCGGTCGCCCCCCTGCCCGACCGGGTGCGCTCCGCGCTGCTGCGCATCGCGCAGGGCGCGCTCGCCAACGTCCGCGAACACGCGGGCGCGACCTCCGCCGCGCTGACCCTCACCTACCTGGACGACCAGGTCGTCCTCGACATCGCGGACGACGGCCGCGGCTTCGACCCCGCCCGCCACGCCGCGCCGCGCGGCGGTCGCGGCCACGGCCTGCCCGCGATCCGGGCGCGCGCCGAACAGCTCGGCGGCACCCTCACCATCGAATCCGCGCCCGGCGAGGGCACGGTCCTGTCGGTCTCGATCCCCCTGGAACGGTCATGACGGTACGGATCCTGCTCTGCGACGACCACGCCGTCGTACGCGCCGGGCTGCGCGCCCTGCTCGCCAGCGCGCCCGGCATCGAGGTCGTCGGCGAGGCGGGCAGCGGCGAGGAGGCGGTCGCCATGGCCGCCAAACTGGCGCCGGACGTCGTCCTGATGGACCTCCAACTCGGCCCGGGCATCGACGGCGTGGAGGCCACGCGCCGCATCGCCTCGCCCGAGGTGCGGGTGCTGGTCCTCACGACGTACGACACCGACGCCGACGTCACGCGCGCCGTCGACGCGGGCGCCACGGGCTACCTGCTGAAGGCGGAACGCCCGGAGGAGCTGTTCGCCGCGATCCACGCGGCGGCGGAGGGCCGCCGCGCCCTGAGCCGCGCCGTCCCACAGCACCGCGCCCCCTCCCTCACCCACCGCGAGCTCGACATCCTCGGCCAGCTGGCCCGCGGCCTCGGCAACCGCGAGATCGCCCGGGCCCTCTTCATCAGCGAGGCGACGGTCAAGACGCACCTGGGCCGCATCTACGCGAAACTCGGCGTGGACACGCGGGCGGGCGCGGTGGCGGTGGCGAAGGAGCAGCGGCTGCTGCCGTGAGGGCCGGCCCGCGGGTGCGGCCGGGGTCCGTGGATGCGGGCGGCACCGCGGGTGCGGGCGGCCCCGTGTGTCCGGGCACCGCGCAGGTGCGGGCCGGCCTCCGAGGTCGTGACACCATCGACCACGTGCTCGACATCGGCTACTCCCTCTCCCGCCGCTTCCCCGACCCCCCGCAGACCGACTACCGCCACGCGGACGTCCACGCCCTGCGGCACGACCTCTTCTGCGGCGACGTGTACCTCGCCGACACCGAGACCGACCGCGAGGTGTCCACAGCCTGGGGATGGGTGCCGGTGCTCGACTTCGCGTGGGCGCTGTGCGACATCGTCGAGCGGCTCGACCGCGACCCGCTCGGCAGCCGGTCGGCGAAGCCGCAGTACGCCGAACTCGACTTCACCGAGTCCTCCGACCGCATGCTCTTCGAGCGCCGCTTCGGCTGGGTGGACGTCGAGGCGGACTGGATGCCGGCCGACGAGCCCCCGCTGACCTTCGGCCACGCCGTGCTGCGCCGCGAGGCCCGCGACTTCCTGCACGACCTCATCGCGGACCTGACGGACATGCACGAGGGCCTGGCGGACAACCCGGCGATCTGGACGCTCCAGTCGCGCTTCCCCCGAGTCGGTTGATCAGGACGCTTGACCTCAAGCGCGCTTGAGGTCAGAGGCTGGGCTCCGTCACCGCACCAGAGGAGAGAGCCCGTGCACGCCATCCGCCTCCACACCTTCGGCCCCGCCGAGAACCTCGCCTACGAGCAGACGCCCGACCCCCGGCCCGCCCCCGGCCAGGTCCGGATCGCCGTCGCAGCGGCCGGCGTGCACCTCCTCGACACCGCGCTCCGCGAGGGCATGAAGGGCCCCTTCCCCGCCCCCGCCGAACTGCCCACCATCCCCGGCCGCGAGGTCGCCGGAACCGTCGACGCGCTCGGCGAGGGCGCCGACCCCGCCTGGCTCGGCAAGCGCGTCGTCGCCCACCTGGGCCTCGCGCCCGGCGGCTACGCCGAGCTCGCCGTCGTCGACGCCGCCCGGCTCCACGCGATACCGCCGGGCCTCGACGAGGCCGAAGCCGTCGCCATGATCGGCACCGGCCGCACCACCCTGGGGATCCTCCAGTTCACCGAACTCGGCCCCGACGACGTCGTCCTCGTCACGGCCGCGGCCGGCGGCATCGGCACGCTCCTCGTCCAGTACGCCAAGAACGCCGGCGCCACCGTCGTCGGCCTCGCCGGCGGCCCCGCCAAGACCGCCCGTGTCGAGGCGAACGGCGCCGACCTCGCCGTCGACTACACGCTCCCCGACTGGCCGGACCGCGTCCGCGCCCACCTCGGCGGCACCCGGCACGCGACCGTCGTCTTCGACGCCGTCGGCGGCGACACCGCCCGCGCCACCGTCGACCTCCTCGGCAAGGGCGGCCGGCACGTCGTCTACGGCTGGGCGGGCAAGGGCATCCACGACGGCGAGCCGCTCACGTACACCGACGAGGAACTCGCCGAGCGCGGCATCGTCTCCCTCAATGTCCTCGGCCCCGCCATGATCCAGAAGGCGGGCGGCGACGTCCGCGCCCTGGAGCTCGCCTCCCTCGCCGAAGCCGCCGCCGGCCGCCTGCGCCCGGCCGTCCAGCGCTTCCCGCTCGCCGAGGCGGCCGCCGCCCACCGCGCCCTGGAGACCAGGGGAACGACGGGCAAGGTCGTCCTCATCCCGTGACGGGCTCCTTGACGCAGCGCGGCCAGTACCGGCCCTCCGCGTGGTGCACCCCCTGCGTCTCGTCCGCGAAGCCGGGGATGCGCTGGTCGAAGGCCTCCAGCACCCGCAGATACGTCAGCAGCGGCCCGTCGTGCCGCCCGGCGCGCTCCCCGGGCATGAGCACCGGGATGCCGGGCGGCGTCGTCGTCACCTGCGTGGCGACGATCCGCTCGGCCACCTCGGACAGCGGCACCAGCTCCGTACCGCCGCGGATGAACCGCTGGTACGCCTCGACCGGCGTCAGCACCGGCTCGGGCGGCTCGGCGCTGGGGCCGTTCGGCCTCCGAACGTGCGGAGATGCGGAGGCGCGGCGTCCAGGCCGCTACGACCCCAGCCGCACCAGCGCCTCATCCGTCAGCCGGTACACCGTCCACTCGTCCTGCGGCCGCGCCCCCAGCGACCGGTAGAAGTCGATCGACGGGGTGTTCCAGTCCAGGACCGACCACTCCAGCCGCTCGTACCCCCGCTCCACACAGATCCGCGCCAGCTCCGTCAGCAGCGCCTTGCCGTGCCCGCCGCCGCGCGCCTCAGGCCGTACGTACAAGTCCTCCAGATAGATCCCGTGCACCCCGCGCCACGTCGAGAAGTTGAGGAACCACAGCGCGAAGCCGACGACCTCGCCCTCCTCCGTCTCGGCGATGTGCGCGTACGCCGCCGGACGCTCGCCGAACAGCGCCTCCCGCAGCTGCTCCTCGCTCGCCCGCGCCTCGTCCAACGCCTTCTCGTACTCGGCGAGCTCGCGGACCATCGCGTGAATGACAGGGACGTCGTCGACCACAGCTGTACGAATCATGAGAGCAGTATCCGGCCCACCGCCGCCCGCTCCCCCACCAGGACCGTCTCCCCGTCCTCCACCTCCCACAGGGAGTCCTCCAGCACCCGGCCCAGCGTCCACGCCAGCGCCCGCTCCCGGTCGAGCCCCAGCACTTCCGTCATCAGGTCGAACCGCCACCGCACCTCACCCGGCTCGAACCGGTTGCACAGCGCCGGCAACAGCTCGAACCCCGGATCACCGGCCAGCGGCTTCGGATCGATCGCCAGCCACGGCTCCCGATCCGCCGCCAGCACGTTGTCGAAGTGCAGGTCCCAGTGGAGCAGCCGGTCCCCCGGCTCGCCCGCCACCTCCCGCACCGCCGCCGCGCAGTCCCGCAGCAGCCGCCGGTCCTCCGCCCGCGCCAGCCGGCGCAGCGCCTCCGGTACGCCGTCGAGCATGTCCGCCGCCATGTCGCGCAGGCGCCGCAGCCCGGCCGGCGCCGGCGCCGCCACCAGCCGCGCCAGCACCCCCGCCAGCACCGCCGTCGCCTCCCGCGCGTCCTCCACCGCCGACAAGGACCGGCCGTGGGGCAGCCACTCCAGCAGCAGCGCGCCCGTGCCGGCGTCCTCCGCCAGCAGCCGTACGGCCCCGTTCCCGTCCCACGCCCGCAGCGCGGTGCCCTCGCCCGCGTTCTCCTCGTCGGGCAACTGCAACTTCAGCGCGCCCCGCGCCCCGTCCGCCGTCACCACCGGCACCACCAGCGCGACGAGCCCGTGCATCACCGGCCCCGCCTGCCGCAGCCCCCACTCCCCCAGGAACCGCTCCGCCAGCCCCGGCAGCGCGGCGACGAACGCCCGCCCCTCCGCGCCGTTGAACTCCTCCTGCGACCGCGCCAACCCGGCCGGCACCTCGATCACCGCGCCACGCCCCCATCCAGTAACGTCCACACCCACCCGACAGCAGCACCCAAGGAACCACATGGACACCGTCAACGGCGGCATATCGTTCTGGTACGCACAGGAGGGCACCCCCGCCCCCCGGGAACCGCTCCCCGGCGACACCACGGCAGACGTCTGCATCGTCGGCGGTGGCTACACCGGCCTGTGGACCGCCTACTACCTCAAGAAGGCCGTCCCCTTCCTCAACATCACCGTCCTGGAAGCCAAGTTCTGCGGCTACGGCGCCTCCGGCCGCAACGGCGGCTGGCTCTACAACGGCATCGCCGGCCGCGCCCGCTACGCCAAGCGCCACGGCCACGAGGCCGCCGTCCGCCTCCAGCGGGCGATGAACGACACCGTCGCGGAGGTCGTCAAGGTCGCCGGCGAGGAAGGCATCGACGCCGACATCCACCAGGGCGGCGTCCTCGAAGTCGCCCACACCCCCGCCCAACTGGCCCGCCTGAAGGACTTCCACTCCGTCGAAGTCGCCTTCGGCGAAACCGACCGCGAGCTCTACGGCGCCCGCGACACCGCCGCCCGCATCCGCGTCACCGGCGCGGTCGGCTCCAGCTGGACCCCGCACGGCGCCCGCATCCACCCGGTGAAACTGGTCAAGGGCCTGGCCGCCGCCGTCGAAGCCCTCGGCGTCACGATCCACGAATCGACCCCCGTCACGGAGATCCGCCCCAAGCACGCCGTCACCCCGTACGGCACGGTCCGCGCCCCCTACATCCTGCGCTGCACCGAAGGCTTCACCGCGAACATCAAGGGCCACAAGCGCACCTGGCTCCCCATGAACTCCTCCATGATCGCCACCGAGCCCCTGCCCCCGGAGGTCTGGGACGAACTCGGCTGGAACAACCGCGAAACCCTCGGCGACATGGCCCACGCCTACATGTACGCGCAGCGCACCGCCGACGGCCGCATCGCCCTCGGCGGCCGCGGCATCCCGTACCGCTACGGCTCCCGCACCGACAACGACGGACGCACCCAGCCCGCCACCATCGAGGCCCTGCGCGACATCCTGATCCGCTTCTTCCCCTCCCTCGCCGGCACCCGCATCGCCCACGCCTGGTCCGGCGTCCTCGGCGTCCCCCGCGACTGGTGCGCCACCGTCACCCTCGACCGCACCACCGGCCTCGGCTGGGCCGGCGGCTACGTCGGCTCGGGCGTCGCCACCGCCAACCTCGCCGCCCGCACCCTGCGCGACCTGATCCAACAGGACTCCGGCCAGTCCGGCCCCACGGACCTCACCACCCTCCCCTGGGTCAACCACAAGGTCCGCCCCTGGGAACCGGAACCCCTGCGCTGGCTCGGCGTCCACACCCTCTACGCCGCCTACCGCACCGCCGACCACCAGGAGACCACGACCAACACCCCCACCACCCCCCGCCTCGCCACCCTCGCGGACCGCCTGTCGGGCCGCCACTGATCCGAGGCCGCGCTCCCGCACCTGAGGCACTGTCAGTGGCGGATGCCACCCTGTCCGGACCCGGTACGAGACAGGCGGGAGCACGGCGTTGCCCAAGAAGAAGCAGAAGCCGCGCGGCAAGACCCAGCGGAAGCAGACACCCAAGGTCAAGCCCGTAGCGCTGTACCACGATATGGCCGTGTACGAGAACTTCGAGCGCTGCGCGCCCCGAGTGTTCGCGGTCATCCACAAAGCGCAACAAACAGCCCCGAACGCGCCGCGCATCCTCTACTTCGACATACAGGGCCACCGGAACAGCGAAAATGGATATGACCGCGACTCATGGGAGATGATCCACAACTTCCTGCCCGAGGTGGCACTTCCCTACCTCACCGAGCTCCACACGCCGATGTACACCATGGAAAACGGACGCCGCCAGGACAACCGGGTACCGCCGGAGATGCGCATTGGATATCCGGAAGGCGAAGAGAGGTCCTTCTGGTATGACATCGACTCGCTGCCTCTGCGCACGAGAGAGACCGAAGGTGGCACAAGAAAGACGTATCCGCCAAAGCGGGCGATCATGGACTACCTCGGCATCGCCGAGGAGTGCCTCATCTGCTGGGGCTCACCCGTCGAGCGCGCCCACGTCGTCCCCGCATCCCTGGGGGGCTCGATGGACGTCCGCAACTTCGCCCTCCTCTGCACGGACCACCACAAGCAGGCACCCGACATAGCCGACGCCGAGGCGTTCTGGGCATGGGTCGACTACGCCGAGATCCGGGACTCCGGCAGCAAGTGGCTGCGCGCCCCGGAAGAGGTGAAGCTCTGGGTAAAGGCGAGCGGCGGCAGAACGGAGCCGATCGACCGCGGCGAGATGGAATTCCTCACGGCCGTACAGTTCGAACTCCGCCACCTGTACGGGTGGACGGATGACGATTTCTCGGCAGTCTCGTGGGAATTCATGGAGGAGTACCACCGCGTGCTGGACCGGGCTACCGGGCGCCATTTCGCCGTGGAAAGAAAGGTCTCCACGCACGCATGGGCGTATCACGTTGCCAGATTGAGACTGGCGGCTCGGTAAACAGTGCCGGCAACCCTGCACAAATGAAAGTATCCCGGACCTGAATGGCCCGGGATACGGTTTCGCTGGAGCCGCCTGTCGGAATCGAACCGACGACATCCAACTTACAAGGTTGGTGCTCTACCAATTGAGCTAAGGCGGCATCACTCACGCGCGGGGCACATGAGCGCTCTCCACTCTACACAGCGACGGATGCCGAAGCCACGAGGTTGCTCACGCCCGTAACCGCCCGCCCACCTGTTCGTTGAACGCACTGAAGTTCAGTTCGGAGACCGGATCTCGAGGGTGGGGCGATGGCGGAGGGGACACCTGGTCGCGTGCGGGTCACCGGCGCGGAGGCCAAGCGCGTCAAGCAGGAGATGCTCGGCATCGGCGAACGGCGCAAGCACCAGGCACGCGCCGCCACCCCGATGCGCAGCCGCGCGAAAGCCGCCGACACGCAACAGCGCGTCTACCGCTTCCGCTTCTACCCGACCCCCGAGCAGGCCGGGCAGCTTGAGCGAACCTTCGGCGCGTGCCGGTGGGTCTACAACCAGGGCCTCACGCTCCGCTCGGAGGCGTGGGAGAAGTTCCAGGTGTCCGTGGGGTACGCCGAGACGTGCCGGGCCCTCACCGGTTGGCGGCGTGCCGAAGCGACGTCCTGGCTCCAGGAGATCTCGTCGACGGTCCTCCAGCAGGCACTGCGGCACCTGGACACGGCGTTCCAGCGGTTCTTCCGGAAGGCGGCGAAATATCCGCAGTTCAAGAAGAAGCGAACGTCGCGGGATTCGGCGACGTACGTCCGGACCGGGTTCCGGTGGGTGGAGGATCCGGAGCGGCCTGGGACCGGTCTGGTGACGTTGGCGAAGCAGACGGCTCCGCTGGATGTGCGGTGGTCGCGCGCCCTCCCCGCCGGGGCGGTGCCGGTGAAGCTGACGGTGACGCGGGACAGAGCGGGACGGTATTTCGTCTCCACGCTGGTGGAGGAGCGGATTGCTCCCTTGCCGCCGGTGTTTCTTCCCGAGGACACCGAGCCGAGGGCCGTGGGACTCGATCTCGGCCTGGCCGCGCTGGTGACGTTGGACGACGGCCGGAAGCTGGAGCATCCACGCCTGCTGAAGAAGTACGCGAAGCAGCTCGCCGACCTGCAGCGGCAGCTGCACCGTAAGGAGAGAGGTTCGAAGAACCGGGGCAAGGTCCGGCAGCGGATCGCCCGGCTGTACGCGCTCATCGGTGACGTCCGAAGGGACATGCTGGACCAGTTCACGACCCGCCTCGTGCGCGAGAACCAAGTGCTCGTGGTGGAGGAACTGCCCATCGCCAACCTGATGCGCCCTGCGGTCGGGAAGGGCAGGCGCCGCAAGGCGAAGCTGAACCAGTCGATCAAGGATGCGGCCTGGGGCGAGCTGCTGCGCCAGCTTCGCTACAAGTGCGAGTGGTACGGCCGGACGCTCGTGATCGTGGACCGCTTCTTCCCGTCGACTCGGCGCTGCTCAGCCTGCCACACCAAGGGACCACGGCTTGATGTGTCGGTGCGCGAGTGGTCCTGCGAGGAGTGCGGCATGGTGCACGACCGCGATGTGAACGCGGCGGTGAACCTCCGAGAGGAGGGCATGCGGCTGTACTGGCTGCTGGCGACAGCGCTGCCCCCGGGCAAGGCACTGCCGCCGGTGATCAAGGCGTCGGAGCTGGTGGAGTACTCACCGGCCGCCTGAGAAAAAGCACTACGGACCGATGGGCCGTCGGCCGTCATGCCTGTGGAGCCCGCGTAAGACCGGCTGGGTGTGGCCCTTGAGGGTCATGCCACGGCGGCAAGGGGTGATGAAGCAGGAAGGGGTGTTCGTGAGGACATCCACGCACCGTCTGCGCGGGGCATGGTCAAAAGCGCGTCGCTCTGGCATCGCGGCATCGTCACCCGCCGCGCCGAAAATTCGCCCACCTCCACCTACTGACAGAAGCCACCCCGCCAGGTACCGTCACCCGAAGTTCACCCACGTGGACTAGACCCATCACTTCCTTCCACTCGGATCGTCCGGCACGTTCCTGCCGGTGAAGGGATCACATCACCATGGCTTCCGTCACGTTCGACAAAGCGACCCGGATCTACCCCGGGGGCACCAAGCCCGCCGTCGACCAGCTGGAGATCGAGATCGCCGACGGCGAGTTCCTCGTCCTCGTCGGCCCGTCCGGCTGCGGCAAGTCCACCTCGCTGCGCATGCTCGCCGGCCTGGAGGACGTCAACGGCGGCGCGATCCGCATCGGGGACCGCGATGTCACGCACCTGCCGCCGAAGGACCGGGACATCGCCATGGTGTTCCAGAACTACGCGCTGTACCCGCACATGACCGTCGCCGACAACATGGGCTTCGCGCTCAAGATCGCCGGCGTGAACAAGACGCTGATCCGCAAGAAGGTCGAGGAGGCGGCGAAGATCCTCGACCTCACGGAGTACCTGGACCGCAAGCCGAAGGCGCTCTCCGGTGGTCAGCGGCAGCGTGTCGCGATGGGGCGTGCCATCGTGCGGGAGCCGCAGGTGTTCCTCATGGACGAGCCGCTGTCGAACCTCGACGCCAAGCTCCGCGTCTCCACGCGTACGCAGATCGCGAGCCTGCAGCGCCGTCTCGGCATCACCACGGTGTACGTCACGCACGACCAGGTCGAGGCGCTGACGATGGGCGACCGCGTCGCCGTGCTCAAGGACGGCCTGCTCCAGCAGATCGACACGCCGCGCAACATGTACGACCGGCCGGCGAACCTCTTCGTCGCCGGGTTCATCGGCTCCCCCGCCATGAACCTGGTCGAGGTGCCGATCACCGACGGCGGTGTCAAGTTCGGCAACAGCGTCGTCCCGGTGTCGCGCGAGGCGCTGGCCGCCGCGTCCGGCAAGGGCGACAAGACCGTGACGGTCGGTGTCCGCCCGGAGCACTTCGACGTCGCGGGTGCCGAGAGCGACCAGGGCGTGGCGGTCTCCGTCAACGTCGTCGAGGAGCTCGGCGCCGACGGGTACGTGTACGGCTCCGCCCGCGTCGGCGGCGAGGACGACAAGGACCTGGTGGTCCGCGTCGGCGGCCGCTCCATCCCGGAGAAGGGCTCGGTGCTGCACGTCGTGCCGCGTCCGGAGGAGATCCACGTCTTCTCGACCTCCACGGGCGAGCGCCTGAGCGACTGACGCGCCACAGCGCCTCGACGGCCCCGCACTTCGGTGCGGGGCCGTTGGTGCAGTTCCGCCCGGATGTCGACAAATACCCCGGCACACCGGTCAATTCGGACCCTGTTCGTCAACACCCGATTCGAAAAGGCGCGTCGAACCATCCCCCGTGGGGGTGACTAAATGTCTCCAAATCATCACTGGCCGCTACGCTCACGTCCGTGACCCACACAGCACGCCGAATCGGCCGCACTCTCGCCCTCGTCCTGCCCGTCGTCCTGGTGCTCTCCGGAACTCTCGCGGTCACCAGTGTCCCGTGGGCCGGCAGCCGCTCCGACTCGCAGTTGCTCACCGCGTCGTCGGAGAACGTCTCCGTACGGGCCAAGTCCCGTGCCCCGCAGGATATTCTGCGCGACCGCCTCCTCGCACAGCTTCAGGAGGAGAACCCGGGTGTCGCGCTGACGAGCCTGCAGCGCGAGGTGGAGGAGCGTCCGTCGCTCGCCAAGCACTGCATGTCGATCGCCCGCGCGCTCGGCCGCGCCGCCGTCCTGCACTACGGGCCCGTGCGCGCCCAGTCGTACTCCCGCCCCGTGTGCGACACGTCGTACGCCTCCGGTGTCGCGAACGAGAGCTGAGCCACCCTGTCGAGGTATGCACACCTCTCCGACGCAGGCCGTGATCCTGGCGGGCGGCCAGGGCTCACGTCTGCGCCCGTACACCGACGACCGCCCCAAGCCGATGGTCGAGATCCCGGGAACCGGGACCCCGATCATCGGCCATCAGCTTTCCTGGCTCGCCGCTGAGGGCGTCACGGACGTCGTCGTCTCCTGCGGCCACCTCGCGGACGTCCTCCAGCGCTGGCTGGAGACGGCCGACCTGCCGCTGCGCGTCACCACCGTCGTCGAGCACGAGCCGCTGGGCCGGGGCGGCGGCCTGAAGTACGCGGCCGCGCGCCTGCCGCGGCCCGAGCAGCCCTGGTACGCCACGAACGGTGA
Organism: Streptomyces sp. NPDC003036; assembly: GCF_040611175.1. NCBI lineage: Bacteria > Bacillati > Actinomycetota > Actinomycetes > Kitasatosporales > Streptomycetaceae > Streptomyces > Streptomyces sp. NPDC003036. Next base: position 181,289 of record NZ_JBEXNO010000006.1, read on the forward strand.
CATCTGGACGCGCTTCTCGCTGCGCGAGATGGCCGCCTTCCACGCCGAGCGGGACGCCCTCGCGACCCTGGCGCTGGCCCGGCCCCGCATCCCCTGGGGCGCCGTCGAGACCGACACCTTCGGGAACGTCACCGACTTCATCGAGGCGCCGCCGTCGCCGTACCTCATCAACGCCGGCGTGTACGTCTTCTCCCCCGACTTCACCAGCGCGCTGCCCGACCGGGGCGACCACGAGCGCACCACCTTCCCCCGCCTCGCCCGTGAGCGGCGCCTGGCGGGCTTCCCGCTGCCGCAGGGCGCGTACTGGCGGGCCATCGACACGGCGAAGGACCTGGAGCGGGCGGCGCAGGAGCTGGCGGCGTACCAACTCTGAGGCATACCAACTCCGAGGGGCTGCCACCGTGTTGCCACGGTGACAGCCCCTCTCGCCTGTGTGTCGTACGGGTCAGCCGAGCAGGCCGCCGATCGGGTTGTGGTTTCCGCCACTCGAGCCACCGTCGTCGGAGCCGCCCGAGGCGCCGTCGTCCGAGCTGCCGCCGCCACCGCCCGAGGTGCCGGTGGAGCCGCTGGAGGACGGACCGGAGTTGCTGCTGGCCGGCGGCTCCGGGTCGACGGGCCGGGTCTGCTGCGGGGGCCGCTGGCCGGTGCCCTGCGTGGCGGTCGGCCGCTGGTCCTCGGCGCGTCCGCTCTCCCGTACGGTCCCGGCCGGGGTCGACTCGTCGGCGGTCGGGGTCTTGGAGGTGGACGCGGACGGCTTGGGCGGCCGGTGGGAGGACTCGCCGCGGGAGGGCGGGGCCTGTGTGCCGGGCTCCTGCGGCAGGGGCTGGCCGGGCAGGTGGTTGGTCGGGTCGTCGTTCGGTCCGGGCACGGTGACCATCTCGGTGGAGCGTACGGCTCCGCCGAGCACCGACCCGATGAGCAGCGTCAGGCCCACCACGACGGTCGCGACGAGCGCGCCGCGCCGCAGGACGCGGCGGCGCAGGTCCCACAGGGCGGAGCGGGGGCCGAGCGTGCGCCAGGCCTCGCCGGCGAGGCGGCCGTCGATGGAGTAGACGGGGGCGCCCGCGATGATCAGCGGGGACCAGGCGGCGAGGTAGACGATGTCGGGCGCGTCGTACGCGGGGACGGTGCGCCAGCTGACGGTGAGGATGAGCGCGGCGGAGAGCAGCGCGCCGAAGACGGCGGCCACGCGCTGCCAGAGGCCGAGGACGGTCAGCACGCCGACGACGACCTGGGCGAAGGCGACGGTGAGTCCGGCGCCGACGGGGTGGGCGAGGGCGAAGTCGCGCAGCGGCTCGGCGGCGGGCCAGGGGTGCAGGGAGGTCAGCCACGTGACCATGGAGCCGCGCTCGCCGCCGTCGAAGTAGACGGGGTCGCAGAGCTTGCCCATGCCGGCGTAAATGGAGATGAAGCCGAGGAAGACGCGCAGGGGCAGGAGGACGACGCCGAGGTTCATGCGGCGGCCGGGGTAGTAGGCGTGCCGCTGGGCGGCGGCGTCGGCGTAGACCGCGCGGCGGTCGCCGCTGCCGCGCGTAGGGATGTCGTCGCGGGTGTCGTCGTCGGCCGCGGCGGGCTCGTCGTAGTCGTCGAGGCGGCCGCCGGGCCGGTCGCCCGGCCGGTGGTGGCGCTCGTACTCCTCGTAGGCGCTCTCGGCGCGCCGCATGGGCGGCAGGAGGGGCGTCGGCATGGTGTCGTCGGAGAGGGTGACGCGGGGGATGACCTGGGTGGCGCCGGCGTCGCGCGACGGGTCGAGGGTGTCCACGGCGGCGGAGTCGCGTACGGCCTGGAGCAGGCCGGTCGCTCCGGGGTCGCCGGGGGACGACTTCCCGCTCCACACGACGGTCGCCCGCCGCCGTCCTCCCGCTCCCGCCGCGCCCGCGCTCACGGCGGGTACACGGGTGGTGGTTTCGGCGAACCGAGGCTTCTTGACCGGGGCGAGCTGCACCCGGAAGCTGGCGTGGTTCACGATGACCTGCGCGGGATCGCAATCCACCTTGACCATGCTCAACGCAGGCTGATCGTCGAACCCGGGCCGGGGCGTTCTGGTGTCCACACTCATCTAACCGAGTGACGCGGGGATAGGACACTGCCTTGACGGCGGGGAAATGTCCGAGACCCGTCAAGATCATGACGGGTCTCGGATGGGTGTACGGGGTGTACGTACGCGGCGTACGGGGACGTACGGGTGTACGCGTCAGGCGCGGCGGCGCGCCGCCTCGTACAGGACGACACCGGCCGCGACGCCCGCGTTGAGGGACTCGGCGCCGCCGGGCATGGGGATGCGGACGAGGAAGTCGCAGGTCTCGCCGACCAGGCGGGAGAGGCCCTTGCCCTCGCTGCCGACGACGATGACGACCGGGCCGCCCAGCGCGTCCAGCTCGTGGACCTCGGTGTCGCCGTCGGCGTCGAGGCCGACGACAGTGATGCCGGCCTTCTGGTACGCCTCCAGGGCGCGCGTCAGGTTGGTGGCGCGGGCGACCGGGGTGCGGGCGGCGGTGCCGGCCGCGGTCTTCCAGGCGCCGGCGGTCATGCCGGCGGCGCGGCGCTCGGGGACGACGACGCCGTGGCCGCCGAAGGCGGAGACGGAGCGGACGACGGCGCCGAGGTTGCGCGGGTCGGTGACGCCGTCGAGGGCGACGATCAGCGGGTCCTCGCCGTCGTCGAAGGCGGCCGCGGCGAGGTCCTCGGGGTGCGCGTACTCGTACGGCGGGACCTGGAGGACGAGGCCCTGGTGGTTGAGGCCGTTCGTCATGCGGTCCAGCTCGGCGCGCGGGGCCTCCATGAGGTTGATGCCGCCGCGGTCGGCCGCGAGCTTGAGCGCGTCGCGCACCCGCTCGTCGTTGTCGATGAACTGCTGGACGTACAGCGTCGTCGCCGGTACGCCGTCGCGCAGCGCCTCGAAGACGGGGTTGCGGCCGACGACCATCTCGGACAGGCCCTTGCCGCCGCGCCGGGCGACCTGGCGGCGGTGCGCCTGCTTGGCCTTGGCGTTGGCGACGCGGTTCTTCACATGGCCCTTGCGGGCGGACGCGGGCGGCGTGGGGCCCTTGCCTTCGAGGCCCCGGCGCCGCTGGCCACCGCTGCCGACCGTCGCGCCCTTCTTGTTGGACGTGCGGCGGTTCCTGCGCTGGCTGTTCCCGGCCATGACTTACCTGCTCTGATCGATGCGTACGTACGTATGTGAAGTGCGTATATATGAAGTGTGCCAGCGCGGGGGCTACCGCGCGCCGAGCGTCCAGCGCGGGCCGTCGGGGCTGTCCTCGATGACCAGGCCGGACTGGCCCAGCTGGTCGCGGATCGCGTCCGCCGTCGCCCAGTCCTTGCGGGCCCGCGCCGACTCGCGCTGCTCCAGGACCATGCGGACGAGCGAGTCCACGACCCCGTGGAGGTCCTCGCCGCGGTCGGACTCGCCCGCCCAGTGCGGGTCGAGCGGGTCCAGGCCGAGGACGCCGAGCATGGCGCGGACCTCGGCGAGGCGCTCCACGGCGGCTTCCTTGTCGTCGGCGGCGAGCGCGCTGTTGCCCTGGCGGACGGTGGTGTGGATGACGGCGAGCGCCTGCGGGACGCCCATGTCGTCGTCCATCGCCTCGGCGAAGGCGGTCGGCACCTCGGCGGCGGGCTCGACGGCCCGGCCGGCCTTCTCGACGACCCGCTGGACGAAGCCCTCGATGCGCGCGAACGCGGCGTCCGCCTCGCGCAGGGCCTCCTCGCTGTACTCGATCATCGAGCGGTAGTGCGGGGTGCCGAGGTAGTAGCGCAGGACGATGGGGCGCCACTGCTTGACCATCTCGGAGACGAGCACGGAGTTGCCCAGCGACTTGGACATCTTCTCGCCGCTCATCGTGACCCAGGCGTTGTGCACCCAGTAGCGGGCGAACTCGTCGCCGTACGCCTTGGCCTGGGCGATCTCGTTCTCGTGGTGCGGGAAGACCAGGTCCAGGCCGCCGCCGTGGATGTCGAAGGCGGAGCCCAGGTACTTGTGCGCCATCGCCGAGCACTCCAGGTGCCAGCCGGGGCGGCCGCGGCCCCACGGCGTCTCCCAGTCGGGCTCGCCGGGCTTGGTGGCCTTCCACATGGCGAAGTCGCGCGGGTCGCGCTTGCCGGTGATGCCCTCCTCGGCGGGCTGGCGCAGGTCGTCGATGTCCTGGTTGGACAGCGCCAGGTACTCGGGGAAGGAGCGCACGTCGAAGTAGACGCTGCCGTCCGCCTCGTAGGCGTGGCCGCGCTCGATGAGGCCGCGCATCATCTCGACCATCTCGGTGACGTGCCCGGTGGCGCGCGGCTCGTAGGTGGGCGGGAGGCAACCGAGGGCCTCGTAGCCGTCGTTGAACGCGCGCTCGTTCTCGTACCCGATGGCCCACCAGGGGCGGCCCTGGTCCGCGGACTTGGCGATGATCTTGTCGTCGATGTCCGTGACGTTGCGGACGAACGTGACGTCGTAGCCGCGGTAGGCGAACCAGCGGCGCATGATGTCGAAGTTCAGCCCGGACCGGATGTGCCCGATGTGCGGGGCCGCCTGCACCGTGGCGCCACACAGGTAGATCGAGACGCAGCCCGGCCTGAGCGGGGTGAAGTCACGGATCTGCCGGGCGCTGGTGTCGTACAGGCGAATAGTCACCACTCCAGAGTAGTGGGCCGGTGCGAGTGCCCCGTGCCTCAGGTGGTACGGACGAGCAGTGCCGTCGCGATGGCGGCGAGGCCCTCGGCGCGGCCGGTGAGGCCGAGACCGTCCGTCGTCGTGCCGGATACGGACACCGGCGCGCCGGCGGCCGCGCTCAGCGCCTTCTGCGCCTCGTCACGCCGCTTGCCGATCTTCGGGCGTACGCCGATGACCTGGACGGCGATGTTGCCGATCTCGAAGCCCTCGGCGCGGACGATCCGGGCGGCCTCGGCGAGCAGGGTGACGCCGGAGGCGCCGGACCATTCGGGGCGCGACGTGCCGAAGTGGGCGCCGAGGTCGCCGACACCGGCGGCGGAGAAGAGCGCGTCGCAGGCGGCGTGGGCGGCGACGTCGCCGTCGGAGTGGCCGGCGAGGCCGTAGCCGTCGGAGTCCTCCCAGAGCAGGCCCGCGCACCACAGCTCGCGGCCCTGCTCGAAGGCGTGGACGTCGGTGCCGATGCCGACCAGGGGGATGCCGGCCAGGGGGGCGGCGGGGGTGCTAGAAGCCATCGTTGGCCCTCCGTCGGGCGAGGACCGCCTCGGCGAGGAGGAGGTCGAGCGGGCGCGTCACCTTGAACGCCTCCTCGTGGCCGGGGACGACCACGACGGGCTCGCCGAGCTGCTCGACCATGCTCGCGTCGTCGGTGACGCTGCCGGTGACGGTGGTGTGCGCGCGTACGAGCGTGTCGCGGTCGAAGCCCTGCGGGGTCTGTACGGCGCGGAGCGTGGCCCGGTCGGGCGTGGCGACGACCGGCTCGGGCTCGCCCTTCTCGCCGTCCGGGCGGGGCTCGACCTGCTTGACGGTGTCGGCGAGGGGCAGCGCGGGCACGACGGCGACGGCCCCGTCCCGTACGGCCTCGATGACCGCGTCGACGGTGTCGACCGGGACGAGCGGGCGGGCCGCGTCGTGGACGAGGACGGTGGTGATGCCGTCGGGCAGCGCGTCGAGACCGAGGCGGACGGACTCCTGGCGGGTCTCGCCGCCGGGCACGACGAGGTAGTCGGTGCGCTCGGGCAGCGCGTGCGCGTCGAGGAGGTTCTTGACCTCGGCGGCGCCCTCGGGCGGGGCGACCACGACGACGAGGGAGACCGCGCGGGAGGCCGCCATGGCGCGTACCGCGTGGATGAGCATGGGGGTGCCGTTCAGCGCGCGGAGCGCTTTGGGGGCGCCCGGGCCGAGCCGTACGCCCCGGCCGGCCGCGGGGATCACCGCGGCGGTGCGGGCCGCACGTGCGGGGGGTGCTTCGTCAGACATGGGTTGCACTCCGGCAGGTTTGTTGACTCGGCCGATTTGGGTATGGCCTTGGAGGCACGCCCGGACCGGACGACGGTCGGGGTAGTGTCGGCGCGGCGCCTTGACCGGACCCTTCCGTGACGACGGTCGAGCGAGCCGCACCGGCCGGGGTACGGACATGCCGCAGCGCCCGGCGACGCGCTGTTGATCCGTACGTTCCGTACGAGGTTCCGTACGTGTGGATCACAGCATGTCAGCGGGCACTGCGGCAACGCTTCGCGTCAGAACCGCTTGCGCGTCAGGACGCGAGGACCTCGTCGAGCAGGGCCTCGGCCTTGTCCTCGTTGGTGTTCTCGGCGAGCGCGAGCTCGCTCACCAGGATCTGGCGCGCCTTGGCGAGCATGCGCTTCTCTCCGGCGGAGAGACCGCGCTCACGCTCACGGCGCCACAGGTCACGCACCACTTCGGCGACCTTGATGACGTCGCCGGAGGCGAGCTTCTCGAGATTTGCCTTGTAGCGACGGGACCAGTTCGTCGGCTCCTCGGCGTACGGCGCGCGCAGCACCTCGAAGACCCGGTCCAGCCCATCCTGACCGACCACATCGCGCACGCCGACGAACTCCGCATTGTCCGCTGGCACACGAACCGTCAAGTCGCCCTGGGCGACCTTGAGCACCAAGTAGGTCTTGTCCACGCCTTTGATCTGGCGAGTTTCGATGGCCTCGATCAGCGCGGCCCCGTGATGGGGATAGACCACGGTGTCGCCAACCTTGAACGTCATGTGACAGGTACCCCTTCCGTGGCTATCCAGGGTAACACGAGAACGGCTTCTTCTGAATGGCGTTTTCGCAGGTCAGGGCATATCTCGGGGCTTGACAACACCGACAGGGACGTGCTGCGGAGGGCTCGCGGAAGGGGGTATTCGCAGGTCGGAGCGGCTGCGCGGGCGGGCGGAAACGGGCCCGTTACACGCATCCGGCTGCGGCGTGGCGAGGGTGAACGTCCGCTTTTGTCTGGTTCGAAGCGGTGAAGATCGCGTACTCCGTTCGGATGTCGGTCACTCGCTCGGACGATGGCGGCCATGATTCCCGAATTGGTGCGCGAGTGGGTGCGCGAGTGATCACCGACGGCTATTCGGTTAAGAATGTGGAATTGATCAAGGGGGGTTATGTGAACGCTGAACGGGCGGGTGCGCGGGCGGGGTGAGGGGGCGCGCCGGGAGCCGGGTGGCGGAGGCCGACGCGTGCCGGAGGCGGGTCGGGTGCGGGAGCGGGTGGAGGGGTCGGTAACCTGAGCCCGCTGAGTGATCCTTAGCTCAGGCTTACCCGTCCGTCTTCGGTCGCCGTCATCCGTCCGTCCGTACGTCCTAGGAGTTGCCGCCGCCGTGAGCCGCAGCCTTCGACGCGGCGCCCTCGCCGCCACCGCCATCGTGTTCTCGATCGCCTCGCTCTCCGCCTGTGGCGCCGGCAATGACGCCCAGACGCTCCAGATCAGGCCGGACAACGCCGCGACCACCGTCGGCGACATCAAGGTGCAGAACGCCACGGTGCTCACGCAGGAAGGGGCCGGTGAGGACGGCGCGGCCGTCGTCTCCGCCACCGTCTTCAACGGCGGCGACAAGCCCGAGACGCTGGAGGGCATCCAGCTGCCGGGCTCCGACGCCACAGTGAAGCTCTCCCCCGCCGAGGGCTCGGGCGCCATCACCGTCCCGGCGAACGGCTCGATCGTCATCGGCGGCAAGGGCAACGCCTCCGCGGTCATCGAGAACGTCGGCGACGCCGCCACCAACGGCGAGGCCCGTGAGGTCGTCTTCAAGCTCAGCGAGACCGGTGACGTGAAGCTGGACGCGTTCGTCGTCCCGGCGACCGGCTACTACGCGGACTTCGGCCCGTCGCAGGGCCCGAAGGCGCCGCAGTCCCCGGAGGCGACGAAGTCGCCGGAGGCCACGCCCACCGGCTCCCCGACGGGTTCCCCGACCGGTTCGCCCACCGGTTCGCCCGCGCAGGGCGAGACCTCTCCGGGCGCCCCGGCGGGCGGCGAGCAGTCGCACGCGGCCGACCACTGACACACGCGCGGGGGCGCCCCACCGGACGATTCCGGTGGGGCGCCCCCGTCCGCGTACCGCGTACCGCCGCGCGGTCTACGGCTCGAACTTGTAGCCCAGGCCCCGGACCGTGACCAGGTAGCGCGGCGCGCCCGGGTCCGGCTCGATCTTGGCGCGGAGCCGCTTGACGTGGACGTCGAGGGTCTTGGTGTCGCCGACGTAGTCCGCGCCCCACACGCGGTCGATCAGCTGCATGCGCGTGAGGACGCGGCCGGCGTTGCGCAGCAGCATCTCCAGCAGGTCGAACTCCTTCAGCGGCAGGTCGACCTTGGCGCCGGAGACCGTGACGACGTGGCGGTCCACGTCCATCCGTACCGGGCCCGCCTCCAGGGCGGCCGGGGTGACCTCCTCCGGCTCGCCGCGGCGGCGGAGCACCGCGCGGATGCGGGCGACCAGCTCACGGGAGGAGAAGGGCTTGGTGACGTAGTCGTCCGCCCCTATCTCCAGGCCCACGACCTTGTCGATCTCGCTGTCCTTGGCCGTGACCATGATGACGGGCACGTTCGAGCGGCCGCGCAGCTGGCGGCAGACCTCCGTGCCCGGCAGGCCGGGCAGCATGAGGTCGAGCAGGACGAGGTCGGCGCCGTTGCGCTCGAACTCGTCGAGCCCCTCGGGCCCGGTCGTCGCGACGGCGACTTCGAAGCCCTCCTTGCGGAGCATGTAGGACAGGGCGTCGCTGAAGGATTCCTCATCCTCGACGACAAGGACTCGGGTCACGGAAGGACCTCCGGGGCGGTGAGCGGTTCTGAGGAGTCGTGCTGCTGTCGGTGCTGCCGTACGGCGCCGGCCTCGGGGAGGCGCAGCGTGAAGGTGGAGCCCTGTCCCTCGGTGCTCCAGACGGTGACCTCCCCGCCGTGCGAGGCGGCCACGTGCTTGACGATCGCCAGGCCCAGGCCCGTACCGCCGGTGGCACGGGAGCGGGCGGGGTCGACGCGGTAGAAGCGCTCGAAGATGCGCTCCTTGTCCTTGTCGGGGATGCCGATGCCCTGGTCGGTGACGGCGATCTCTATCAGATCACCACCGGGCGCGGCGACGCGACGGGCGGCGATGCCGACGCGGGTGTGGGCCGGGGAGTAGTTCACGGCGTTCTCGACGAGGTTGCCGAGGGCGGCGGCGAGCTGGCCGCGGTGACCCCAGACGTGCAGGTCCTGGGTGCCGCCGGCGGCCATGGTGATCTGCTTGGTGGTGGCCGTGTGCCGGGAGCGGTCGACGGCCTCGGCGACGAGCTCGTCCACCCGGACGGGCTCGGCGTCCTCCAGCGGGTCGTCGTTCTGCACCCGGGAGAGGTCGATGAGCTCCTGGACGAGGTTGGTGAGGCGGGTCGCCTCGATCTGCATGCGCCCCGCGAAGCGCATGACCGCCTCGGGGTCGTCGGAGGCGTCCATGACGGCCTCCGAGAGCAGGGACAGCGCCCCGACGGGGGTCTTGAGCTCGTGGCTGACGTTGGCGACGAAGTCGCGGCGTACGGCTTCGATACGGCGGGCCTCGGTGAGGTCCTCGACCAGAAGCAGGACCAGGCGGGAGCCGAGGGGTGCGACGCGGGCGGAGACGGCGAGGGCTTCGCCGCGGCCGGTGCCGCGCCGGGGCAGGTCCAGCTCGACCTGGCGTATCTCGCCGTCGCGGCGGGTGTCGCGCGCCATGTGGAGCATCGGCTCGACGGCGAGCTTGCCGCCGCGGACCAGGCCGAGCGCGTACGCCGCGGAGCTGGCCTTGACGACGGAGTCGCTCTCGTCGAGCACGACGGCGGAGGAGCGGAGCACCGACAGCACGGTGTCCACGCCGGGCGGGAGCACGGCGTCGGTGTGCAGGGAGGTACGGGTGGGCCTGGCCTGGTCGCGCTCGCTCCAGCGGAACGCCAGCATGGCGATCACGCCGGTGCACGCCCCGGCGATCGCGGCCAATGCGGCGACCGCCGCGTTCACGTCCATGCGTCCAGGTTATGCGGGCTCTCGGACATGCTCCCAGCCATCCGCGTGGGTGCTCGAACAGTCGTCGCCCAGAGTTCACCGAGGGGATAGTGACGGTTCACTTGAGAGGGAGGCCCCGGACTTTTTGGACTCGGACCGTGGGAGCGTAGGGGGCCCGAGCCCACCCGGGCCCCTGAGGTTCGCACTGAGAGAGGGACACCATGCGGGACGCGTACCACGAGGAACTGGACTCGATCGGCGAGGGCCTCGTCGAAATGGCCCGGCTGGTCGGGTCGGCGATCGGGCGCGCCACGACGGCGATGCTCGACGCGGATCTGAAGCTGGCGGAGGCCGTGATCGCGGCGGACCAGAAGGTCGACGACCTCCAGCACGACCTGGAGGCGCGGGCCATAGCCCTGCTGGCGCGCCAGCAGCCCGTCGCGACGGACCTGCGCATCGTGGTGACCTCGCTGCGGATGAGCGCGGACCTGGAACGCTCCGGCGACCTCGCCCAGCACGTCGCCAAGCTGGCCCGGCTGCGTTTCCCGGACCGCGCGGTGCCGCGGGACCTGCACGCCACGATCCTGGAGATGGGGCAGCTGGCGCAGCGCCTGATGGCGAAGGCGGCGGAGGTCATCATCACCAAGGACGTCGACCTGGCACTCCAGCTGGAGCACGACGACGACGAGATGGACCGCCTGCACCGCACGCTCTTCCAGCACCTTATGGACGACCGCTGGAAGCACGGCATCGAGACGGCGGTCGACGTGACGCTGCTGGGCCGCTACTACGAGCGCTTCGCCGACCACGCGGTGTCGGTGGCCAAGCGCGTGGTGTACCTGGTGACGGGCGAGCACGCGGACGAGCTCCAGCAGGCGGAAGCGCCGGTCGAGGGCGCGTGACGTCCGGCTGCCGGCCGTGACCCGACGCCGGACGGAGTCCGGCAGCGCGCCGAAGCCTGCGAAGCAGTGCGAGGCACGCCGAAAGAAGGGGTCGCGGACGAGCTCCAGCAGGCGGAAGCGCCGGTCGAGGGCGCGTGACGTCCGGCGCGTGATCTGCGGGCGGGCCTCTGTGCGCCGTTGATGCGCCCTGGTGGGTGGGCATGCAATGGGAGAGGTGACGTACGCCTTCGAACGTACGCCTTTGAGGAGGGACCCCATGGCAGATTCCCCCGTGAGCGGCACCCAGCAGGAAGCAGCACCGGTCGAAGTGGTCCACCTGCCCGTCCTCGGCGCCTGCGGCTGCGGCTCGGGCTGCGGCTGCGGCTGCCAGTCGGGCGCGCCGTGCCAGTGCGGCGGCTGCTGCGGCTGACCGGCCGGGCGTATGCGCATACATGACGAGGGCCCCGTCCATCGCGGTGGACGGGGCCTTCGTCATGCGCCTCGGAGCGCCGCTGCCGTCCGCCGCCGTTGCCGTCAGCACTGCCGTCACTGCGTCACTGCCGTCGGCCGGCCTGCTCCCGTAACCGGTTGGAGTCGACCCTCTTGGGTCACGCCGCGTTCATGCCTGAGACGTGACCTTGCACGTCCTCGAATACGGCGGCCTGGTCCTCCCCGAAGTCCGGAGCCTGGAAAGGATCCGTCGTCGGAGGCGGCGATGCTGTGGCAGAGCAGCGAGGCGCCCCTTCCGGAGCGGAGAACAGCGAGGTCAGATCGATGAGAGGTCTCCCTTTTTGCTACAGATCCCTGGCGGGACCTGGTGTCCTCGACTGGACACAGAGGTCCTACAGCTTGGTCATCTTGGCGTACGGGCTCAAAATCCGCTCCTGCGTCGAGCCGAAATCCACGAGTGCCGCTATCCCGTCCTCGACGCCGATCACCCGGCCGAGGCCGTACATGTCGTGCGTCACGTGGTCGCCCACCGCGAAGTGCTGTGGAGTCGGCGTGACCCGGGCCTTGAAGGGGCTGGTAGGCAAATGACGCTTCAGTGCAGCAGGCTTTGTCATTGCCCCAAGTATGCGCCAGCGGGTATCCCGTGCGCTGCCGGCGTCCCTGTCCGGTTCGACACATACCCGGACGGCAACGTCCACTTCGGCCGAGGGCTCGTACGCTGCGGGACCGGAGACGGGCGGGAGAACCGTGACTGACGAGTACTTCTTGTTGGTGTGCGACCACGTGCCGCATGACGTGGTGCTCATCGACCCCGGCGCGCGCTCGCTCGACGTCGCCCAGGTCGTGCGTCGGCTGACAGGGCTGAGCCTTTGGCGCAGCAAGGTTCTGGCAGCACAGATACCCGCCGTGATCCTCGACGGCGTGCCGCAGGAAGATGCCGAGACGGCCGTCACGGCTCTCCGCGATGTGGGAGCGCAGGCCGAGGTGAGGGGGAACAGCCGGAGCCGGACTTCCTCAGGCCCTGACCACGGCCCGGCCGAGCACCTGGTGGCCCGGACGGCCCCGAGAAAGAGAAAGCCCCCTGCCGGCGGAGAACCCGCTGACAGGGGGCTTCTTCGCGAGGCGGGCTACTTCTTGCCCTGGTTCTTGACCGCCTCGATGGCCGCCTTGGCCGCCTCCGGGTCCAGGTACGTGCCGCCCGGGGTGACCGGCTTGAAGTCGGCGTCGAGCTCGTACACGAGCGGGATGCCCGTCGGGATGTTCAGGCCCGCGATGTCGGTGTCCGAGATGCCGTCCAGGTGCTTGACCAGGGCGCGCAGGCTGTTGCCGTGGGCGGCGACGAGGACCGTGCGGCCGGCGAGGAGGTCCGGGACGATGCCGTCGTACCAGTACGGCAGCATGCGGACGACGACGTCCTTCAGGCACTCGGTGCGGGGGCGCAGCTCCGGCGGGATGGTCGCGTAGCGCGCGTCGCCCGCCTGGGAGAACTCGTTGTCGTCGGCGAGGACCGGCGGCGGGGTGTCGTAGGAGCGGCGCCACAGCATGAACTGCTCCTCGCCGAACTCGGCGAGCGTCTGCGCCTTGTCCTTGCCCTGCAGCGCGCCGTAGTGCCGCTCGTTCAGGCGCCAGGAGCGGTGGACCGGGATCCAGTGGCGGTCGGCGGACTCCAGGGCCAGCTGCGCGGTGCGGATGGCGCGCTTCTGGAGGGAGGTGTGCACGACGTCGGGGAGCAGACCGGCGTCCTTGAGCAGCTCACCGCCGCGGACCGCCTCCTTCTCGCCCTTCTCGGTGAGGTTGACGTCCACCCAGCCGGTGAACAGGTTCTTCGCGTTCCACTCGCTCTCGCCGTGGCGGAGGAGGATCAGCTTGTACGGTGCGTCGGCCATGCGTACGAGATTAATGGACGCCGCTGACGGTTGACGGCTCGCGTCAATTCACTCGCTCGGCGGAGCGACTGCCTTGTAAGTTGCGCTCACCATCTCGGGCGCTTACAGGGGAGTACACGTGTCCACAGCCTCACTCCGGCAGTCCCTACGCGGAACCGTGTCGGGTCTTCCCCCCGGCTTCTGGTGGCTGTGGACATCGACGCTGGTGAACCGTACCGGCGCCTTCGTCCTCACCTTCCTCTCCCTCTACCTCACCCAGGAGCTGGGCTTCTCCGCCTGGTACGCGGGGCTCGTCGTCGCCCTCCACGGGCTCGGCGGCATCGTCGGCGCCCCGCTCGGCGGCATGCTCAGCGACCGGTGGGGGCGGCGGCCCACGATGGTCACCGGCCACCTCGCGGCCGCCGCGGGCGCCGCGGCGCTCGCGTTCGTCACCAGCACCTGGGGCGTCGCCGCGGTGGTGCTCTTCATGGGCGTGGCCATGCAGTCCGTACGGCCCGCCATCGGCGCGACCATCGCCGACCAGGTGCCGGAACACGACCGCAGGCGCGCGTACGCCCTCAACTACTGGGCGCTGAACCTCGGCTTCGCCATCGCCGCGATCGGCGGCGGCGCCGCGATCGTCCTCGGCTACCGGACGCTGTTCCTGGCCGACGCCGCCGCGACCGCGCTGTGCGCGCTCATCGTCTTCCTGCGGCTTCCGGAGACGCGGCCGACGGCGCCGACGGCCCCGGCGACGACCCCCGGTGGTGCCCCCGCGAAGGAGGGCGCGGGCGAGCAGCGGATCTCCATGCTGGACGTGCTGCGCGACGGGCCGTTCCGGACGCTCGTGCTGCTCAACCTGCTCGTCTGCGCCGTCTTCTCCACCCCGTGGGTCGGCCTGCCGCTCACCATGGCCCAGGAGGGCCTGGAGCCGGACTCGTACGGTGTGGTCATCGCCGTCAACGGTGTCGTCATCGTCGGTTTCCAGCTGCTCGTCAACAAGATCACCGAGAAGCGGTCGCCGGTCGCCCTCCTCACCGTCTCGTCGCTGCTCTTCGCGGTGGGTACGGGCGCGACGGCGCTGGCCGGGACACCGCTGATATTCGCCGCGACCGTGGTGGTGTGGACGATCGGCGAGATGGTGCACGTGCCGACCAACGCCGCCGCGACCGCCCGGCTCGCCCCGGCGCACGCCCGCGGCCGCTACCAGGGCGTGATGGGCATGTCCTGGTCGGTCGGCGGGTTCATCGCGCCGATCGTGGCCGGCTGGGTCATCAGCGGCCCCGGCCCGGACGTCCTGTGGCTGGGCTGCGCGGTGATCGGCACCACGGCCGCCGCCGGGTACGCGCTGCTGCTGCGGCCCTCTGTCTGTTTTGTGATGGTTGAGCTCGCTCGTACGGCGGTGTGTAACCGGTGGTTATACGGCCATTCCGGTGTCGGCGTCCCGTCCG